>JAYZVA010000049.1:0-15027 GCA_036156175.1 Myxococcota bacterium | reverse complement strand
TTGATGTTCTGGCGTTGTGACACCTGCTGCGATCCTCCGCGTTCCACTATACCCAAGGCTGTTGGTCTGTGCAGTCAGCCCCTCTGCTGCCGCCCGACTGTGCGGAACGCTGCGTGCACCGCACACCCGCTCCATGGCTCCCTCGACCGAGGTGGCCCGTGTATATCGAAACGGGTCACTCTGCAGCCTCAACCACGCACATCGCAGTCGATGGACGCGCGGCACCGCGCTGTTTTGGTCCACACGGCCGGCCCATTCACTCGGGCGCGCTGTCTGGGATCGGCGGCCGAGTATCGAACTTCAGGTCCGGCCGGAGCACGCGCAGCGGCCACAGCAACTCCCCTTCTCGACCATCGGGAAGTTGGTCCGCGACGATGGTGCTTCCGATGGGTGCGACTTCGGCCAACTGCAGCGCCAACTGTCGCCATCGGGTGGCGTCGTCGACGCTGCAGGTGTCGAAGATGGGTCCCGAATCGACCGCTGGCCATGCGACCAGTGGAACCGAGGGCATGCGCGCCATGGCGTCTCGCGCGCCGCGCTCCACATTCAACTGAGTCAACAGCGCGATTGTGGGCCACAGCCCCACCAGGGCCCCGATCGCGATCGCCCGCTTCGACTGGAGCCAAATCCCCAAAAACGGCAAGACGCACACGAAGCTCGTCGCCAAGTAACGAAGCTCGAGACGGGAACCGAACAACGCACCAATCATGACCGCAGAGCCCACAACCAAGCAGGCAACCACCCGAAGCCGAGCGGGGCGATGCGAGGTCAGCGCGGCCAACGCGGCCAGCCAGAACACCCATACGCTCCCCCATCCTGGAGCGTCCAGAATGCGCCACGCCCCAGAAGCCAGCCACCCCAACCACGCCTCGGGGGGCGCCCCTTCGGACGAGACCCACCACGTCCCCAGCAAGCCGCCGGAGGGCATGGGCGCCCAGAACGGACGCGTAAAGTTTCGCAGCAACAGGAGGGACGCCCCGGCACCGACCAACGCCGCGGGCCGGGCGACCAACAACACCAGCGCGGCCAGAGCAATGGGTTTGATCGCCACGGAGAGTGCTGCCACCATTCCACCGACCACCACCCAGATGCCCCCGGCGGTCGCCAGAGTCGCGCCCAAGAGGACCACCGCGAGCGCTGGCGCATCGCCGGCCGCCAAGACGCCCGGAAACACGGACAAGGGAAACGTGACCGCCAACCAACCGCCCGCGCTCCCCAACCCCATGCGACGACCCCACAGCCAGATCAGGCCGCAGGACAAACTGGAGCACAGCATGCTGAGTGCACGGGCGTCGCCGCCGGTAAGCTCCAGCATCGCAATGTGAACGGGGTACGGGTGGCCGCCCAGTTCAACGGCTGCCTCTGCGCCGGTTCCGTCGGGCCCGAATGTGGCCCCCTCGCCGAGAACCCACGCGCCCACCACGCGAACGCACAGCGCCGCGATCACCACGCGCAGAAACCCCACCGTCGCAACGTGCGCCTTCACCATCGGCGTGCCAACCGGTGGTACAGGCGGGCGGGTCGACCATCGTGCGCTATTCGTGCCGCTACCGGCTCAAGGGTGTACAGCGTTCGCATTCGGGTTGCCCGATCCATCAGCCCCCGACTGGACCAACTGCGGTGCCAGAACTCTTCGCCCCACACCACGCAGCCCGAGTCAATCTCGCCTCGAAAAAACTGGATGTGAGACGGCAGGGGTTGGTCGGCGAGCGTCGGCTCCTCCGTGACCTCAACGCAGTCGCTCGGCAGGGGCGGCAAGCCCATCGCCTCCGCCTTGACCGTGCCGTCATCGGGTGCATGCCATCGAGCCGCAGCATCCATCGTCTCCAAGCCGAGCACGACCACGGTCGCCACCGGCCAGATCCACAGCCGCGCGTTGGCCACCATCGCCACCAAACACAAGCCGCCCAACAGCGCGTGCCGACCGCCGTAGTCTTCGAAGGCCGCGCCGGTGATGTGCACCCACACCGCCAGGACCGCAAAAAAGCCCACACCGCCCCGACGGAGCCCCAACAGGCTCAGGACCAACACGGATGGACCCAGGAACCGCACCATGGGCAAATTGATGTCGAAGGCCAATGTGCCGGCGTCGATCTGAGGAAAGGTGATCCCGCTGTGGATGGCCAGGCCCACGCCACAGGCACTTCCCAGGGCTCCCCGAATGCCCGTAAACGGCGCCACCAACAGCGTCTCGACGCGCACACTGCCGGCCATCAGGCAAAGAACAAAGGCCGGATACCCCCGCAAGGCCAGCGCCCAAATGAGCAGCGTGTTGGGGACGATCACGTTGTACGCACTGGTGCTCCAGAGCACATGTTCGGGCAACAGGCATGCCATGGTTCCAGCAAGAACGCCCGCCCGGGAGCTGGTCCCTCGGCTGACCCAGATCGCAAACCCCACCACCCCAAGCGCCCCGATCAGCGCCGAGAAGACCACCAACGCCCGCGGGTCTGAAGTCACGCTCCCAAGAACGCCATACAGCGCAGTCAGCGCCGGATAGGAAGCGGTGGATGCGCCCACTTCGGAACCCTGGAAGGCCCGCAGATAGGCCGCTTCGTGCCCCTCAAACTGCAACAAAGACCATCGCGGCACCCACAGCAAGCGCACCACCAGTGCGGTGAGGAAGAGGGCGATCAGGTGCGATGTGCGGATGAGTGCCACCCCCCAAGGCTACTTCAGGGCTGGCAGTCAGGGGCAAGATGTGGTCCTCTGTACGCGTGAATGACGCCGGACGCCACACCCTCTTCGCCACGCTAACCGCATGCGTGGTGGCGATTGCCCTGCTCATCCGGCCGATTCTGACCATGGACACTGGCCTGTGGGGACCCGCGGATCCGTGGAACAATGGCGACTTCCTGGGGGCGCAATGGCTGTTTTGGGCCGCCGGGCAGCCGTTTGATGCCACCCAGCACCTGCACTGGCCGTGGGGCGAGGGCGAGCTGATTTCGGCCTTCCCCAACCCGTTCGATGCGCTGCTTTTGGGACCGTTGTTGCAGGATGTGCCCACCCACCTGTGGTGGAACGCCATGATGCTCGCCCACCACCTGCTGAACGTGATCGGCACCGTGCTTCTGACCCGGGCCGCGGGGGCCCGACCCGTTCACTCCGCAATGGCCGGTGCCATTGTCGCAGCGACGCCATTGATGCTGCACGAGCATGCCATGGGGCACACGTTGACCGCTGCCGTCTGGCCCGGCTTGCTTGGCCTCCGTGCCCTGCTGTTGAGCCGAGGGGTGCGCGCCGGATTGTGGATCGGCATTCAAGGGTTGGCGTACCTGTACACGGGGGTGTTCGTCGGGTTGGTCGCGCTGTGCGTTCGACCGCGGCTGGGTCTGCTGGCCGCACTGATTCCGATGGCACCGTACCTCATCGTCCTGGCTCCCCAGCTGGAGCTGGCCACGGCCGTCCCGCCCCCCGATGGGTTCACCTCGCTGCCCCTGAACGCGCTGTGGGCCGCATCCAGTCAACCGCAACTCCAGCTCCACCCTTTTTGGGTGCTGGCGGGCCTGTGCCCATTCATGGGAAATCGTCATACCCGAAGACTGCGATTGCGCATGCTGGGGTGCGCCGTGGTTCTGCTCGGCTTGGCGATGGGCACCCAGATTCTGTGGGCACGCGGAACCGCGCCGTTGGTCGGATCACCCACTGCATGGCTCCTCGATCTCGCGCCGTTGAAGCGCATGCATCATCCGATTCGCTTGGGCGTTTTGGCAGTGCCACTGCTGGCTACCCTTGCCGCGCTGGCGCTCAACACCCGACGCAGCATCTGGGCGTTGGGCATCGGACTGGCCTGTGGCCTCAACTGGAAGACGATCGACAACACGGCGGCGTGGCCGGCACCCCCTGAACCGCCCGGAGCCGACGCGGCGCGCTGGTTGAAAGATCACGCAGACGCCGTGGTGGACTTGGGCGCAACGCACATGCAATCACTCGCGCTGCAAACCATCCACGGCAAACCCATTCTTGCCGGCTTCCACCCGCGAGAGCGCCCCAGCCCGGCGGTGGACGCTGCGGTGTTTGAGCGCGTCAGTGCATGGGCCAATGGCGCCCCTCAACCGGGGCTGAGCGCCCACCTCAAGCGACTCGGCTACAGCCACGTGATCGTCATTGACCGCGGTCCGGGCCGCACGCCGGACTCGGCAGTGCTGGAAGCCGAGTTGGGTGAACCGGTGCATCCGGGCGTCTTTGCGCTCTGACTCACCCGTCAATCGGATCTTTCTGCAGCTGAACGCCAAACGGCGTACGCCACCCCGCAGCGGGCACCCGAAACACGCTGCCTTGGAGCGAATGGGGCAGGTCGTGCTGCCACTTCAGTTGGGCGCTCAACTGCGTCATGAGCTCGGGCATCGACCCTCTCGGGTGGATGGCGTACCCCACGTCAAAGCGGCGTGACATGCGAATGCCAACCGGCTTCAAGGGCCCGACGAACACCATCGGCTTGCCGGCGGGACCCCGGGGCACCACGGTCGCAAAGTTCCAGTCCATGCCGAGACTCCCCGCACGCCAAGCGTACGTCGAACCGGGCGGCAATCGGGCGTCGTTTGGGAGCAAAATGCCGACTTGGTGACCATAATCAGTCTCTCCCGATTCCGCGGCCAACGCGCTCAACGCCGCGTCCACGTCCCATGCCTCAACGGGGTTGGAAACGGGCCGGAACGGCATCGCGGCGGAAGGCCACGCGCCCCAGGCCAACAACGATTCTGCAGCATGGGTCTGATCGCGCGTGGGCGGGTGGGTCGCCTCCGCATTCACCGTCATCCAACCGCCCACCAGGGACGGCATCGTGGCCGCCAGACCGCACACCATCCCAAGCCGGGCCAACGCGGAGTGCAATCCCGGTCGGAGGCCCACATCGATGATGGCGCCCAGCAACGGCAGCGCCGGGTACACGTACCGGGACTGGTTCTCGCCCGCGAAGGTCAACACAACGGCGCCCCCAACCACGCCCAGCGCGGCCCAGCGACCGCCGGGCTTCCGCCATGCAAAGGCCAAGGCGAGCAGCATGAGGCCAACTCCGGGCCACCCAACCATGTCCCTCAGTACCGTTGGGTAGTACAGCAAATTTTCGGGCGCGAACCGGGCGCTCCACGACGACGCCGGTGACGCCGAGATGGTCTGCGTGGCTCCCGACGAACTCAACACGTACGCCACCACGGAGTCGCCGTGGGTGAACAGCCAGGGACCGCCCACGACCGCAAAGGCGCCAATCGCAACCAACAACCCCGTCCATGAGCCAAAACGCAACACGGCCACGCCCGCAAAGGCGGCCGGCAAAACCAAAAATGCGGGGGCGGTGTACTTGGTGACAAAGCTGAGCCCCATGAAGACCCCGAACAAAGCGGCGTGGCCCATGTTCCGCAGTCCGTCAGACGCATGCAGGTGTCCGATGCACGCCGTGACGCATCCAGCCGCCAACACATCCCACACCATGTGGGCAGAGAAGGTCCAGGTGGCAGGCATGGCGAACAGCATCACTGCCCCCATCCACGGGCCGTGCACCACGCGTCCTCCGACCCGACTCAACAGCACCATGCCGTGCCACGCAAGCCCCAGCCCCACGACCGACGTCGCCAAGGGCACCGAGAGGCCGAGATCCAGCCATCGCATCAAGACGGGGACGGCAAACCCCGCGGGAGGGTGCGGTGTCACCAGCGACGACCACGACTCCAGAAACTCAAGGTACTCCCCTCGGTTCAGCAACGAGTTCAGCTTGTCGGCAATGGCCAACAAATGCGGTGCGTCCCCCGTGGGTACGGCATCCATGCGCCCCACAACCGTCCCCAGAAGGGCCACGCCAAGTGCAAATGGAAGCCAGAGCCGGACGCGGTCCCAGAGAAGTTGATGGATTCGGTTCATCGCGGCTTCGTCATAAGGGGTTCCGTCACGCAGAACACGACCGGAACGCCATTAAATTCAGCGCCCACCGGGTTTCCACACCCTTGGGTTCCGTCGAGGGGAAGCGGGGCGGCCCAGTCCGACCACTGGCGACCGCCGTCTCGGCTGATGGTCCGCACCGGCACCATCCGGCCATCCCGCACCGTTTGAGCCCACAACCAAATGTCCTCGCCGACCGTCATTGCATGGGGCACGCTGACGTTGGGCCAGGTGCGTTGCAGCGCGAACGGCGTGCCCGACGCCAGCCCAATCTCCCGCCCGGGCTGCGTCGTCATGAACAACAGGGTTTTGGTGCCCACCGTGATCGGTGCCGGATCGGCCGCACCCGGCCCCTGAAAGACCGCGCGGGGTTCCACAATGCGATCGCCCTTGATGGTCGCCGTGTACAGCGTGTGCGCCGCGCGATGCTTGGCGGGATCGCCGCGCATCCCCGCCTTGGTTCCGTAGTACCAAACCCGATCGCCCCGAATCTCGGTGTCGATTGGCACCCGGTCGTCGGGGTCGACCAACCGCCACATGGCCGGCTCCCATGCTCGCAGGTCGGTCGTGGTGAGCGCATGCACGGGCGGACCAATGCTGTGCCGCAGCGCCTCGTCACCGCAATCACCCCAGAAGCACTGCATGGTCAGCACCAGCGCATCACGCGACATTCCCAGCCCAAGACTCGATGCGCGGTGCGCGACCGGTTCTGGGCTGCGAGTCCATCCACCGTTCACGTACTGGAACATCCACACCGGGCGCTCATCACCGGGCCCCAAAGCGGCCCCAGCGACGGGTTGATCCACTGCGGGCCCGCCGCTTGAACAGGCAAACAACGTTATCCATACAGGTGTCATCACTGAATGCATATCGCACGGGCTATGCTTCTACCGGAGCACATCGATGAAGGTCGTCATTTTGGGCGCCGGGCCCGCCGGGTTGGCGGCTGCTCTTGCCCTCACAAAACACGGACACGCACCCATCGTGCTGGAGATGAGCGGCACGGTTGGCGGCCTGTGCCGGACGGTCTCGCACAACGGCTACCTCTTCGACATCGGTGGTCACCGCTTCTTCACCAAATTCGATGAGGTCCAGGCGCTGTGGGAAGACATCCTCGGCGACGACCTGCTGCTTCGACCGCGCTTGAGTCGCATCTACTACGAGGGAAAATTCTACGACTACCCGCTGCGCGCCAGCAACGCCCTGCGCAACCTTGGCCTTCGGGAGAGCGCCCGGTGCGTCCTCTCGTACGGCCGGGCCCGTCTTCGCGGACGCGGCGACGAGCAAAACTTTGAAGAGTGGGTGTCGAATCGGTTTGGTTATCGATTGTTCGACATCTTCTTCCGGAGCTACACCGAAAAGGTGTGGGGCATCCCCACCAACGAAATCGGCGCCGACTGGGCCGCGCAACGCATCAAAAACATGGAGCTGTCCACCGCGATCATCGGTGCGCTTCGGCGGCCGTTGGGCCGCATGGTCGGAGAGCGCAACGACGTCGCCTCGCTGATCGAAGAGTTCCACTACCCACGGCGGGGACCTGGAATGATGTACGACGCGATGGCCCAGCGAATTGAGGACCAAGGCGGCGAGATTCGGCGGCATGCCAAAGTGACGGGATTGGCCGCCAGCGACGGCACCATCACCGGCGTCACCGTCGAGACGGCTGAGGGAACCCACACCCTCGAAGCCGACCATGTCATGTCGTCGATCCCCCTGACGTCTCTGGTCAAGGGCATGGACCCACCGCCCGAAATCGCCGCTGCCGTCAATGCGCTGAGCTACCGCAACTTGCTGACGGTCAACCTGATCATCGACGCACCCGAGCTCTTTCCCGACAACTGGATCTACGTGCACGAACCCGCGCTCCAGCTGGGCCGCATCCAGAACTACAAGAACTGGTCTCCCGAGATGGTGCCGGATGCCACAAAAACGAGCTTGGGCCTCGAGTACTTCTGCTCAAACGACGAAGCCATCTGGAGCATGGACGACGACGCTTTGATCGCCATGGCCACCGCTGAACTGCACCAGACGGGCCTGATCGGATCGGCCGCGGTGATCGACGGTTGCGTGGTCCGGGCGCCCCGGGCGTATCCGGTCTACAGCCGCGGGTACGATGCGCACCTCGCCTCACTGGTGGAGTTTGTCGGACGCTACCGCAACCTCCATCCAATGGGGCGTTACGGCATGTTCAAGTACAACAACTCCGACCACTCCATCCTGACGGCGCTGCTGAGTGTGGAGAACATTCTCGGTGCGCAGCATCGCGTGTGGGACGTGAATACGGAAACCGAGTACCACGAGATTCGCTCGTAAGCTTCTGGCTTAGATTTCCAAGTCGGGGCACCACACGGGCAGGACGGACGGCGAGACCGATACGGCCGTGCCTCCCGCAGGGTCGTGAAGTCCCGAGACCGAAGCTTCGCCCCATGCGACGTCTTCGTCGATGTAGGCAACCGTCAGCGACGCCGTGTCGCCCAACTCGCCGTCCGTCCAGTACGTCGGCGCACCGGTCTGCGGCGCTTCCTCTTGGAGCTTCACATCCACGCGACCGGTGGTGCTCTCGTACGTTCCCACCCCATCGAACGACTGCATGACCTGCATGGTCAGCACATAGTTGTGGGCGCGCGCCCCATCCCGCCAGAACGCGCGAAAGTTGGTTGAACCTCGAAAGTGCTGGCAGCTGGGTTGGTCAAACGTCAGGCTCCGCCCATCGGAGAGGGTGAGGGTGAACGGCGCGGGATTTTCCGGCATGTCTTCACGGGTGGCGGGACCGGCGTCATCCGCATCCGAGGTGTCCGCCGCGGACGCTGCGGTGTCGTCGCTTCCAGAATCGGTGTTTGCTGGCTCGGCGTCTTTGGTTCCGCATCCAAGCAAGCCCATCGTGATCAACCCATTGATGGCCTTCATCGTGCACCTCCGTGTGCAACAGAAAGTAAGGGCCGCTTCATGTTCGTGCTACAACGAACTCAACCGGCACGAGGAGTCGATGCACACACGCAGACTGATCGCCTTGCTGGCAGGCCCCCTGCTCGCGGCACTGGTCACCTTCATGGACACCCCTGCCGGGTTGACCTTGGCGGGCCAGCGGTCGCTGGCGGTCCTGGCGCTGTGCGTGGTCTGGTGGGTCTTTACACCGGTTGGCCTGCCGGTCACCAGCATCATGGGTCTGGCCTTGCTGCCCCTGTTGGGCGCGATGCCCGCCGCCGAAGCATTCGCATTGTTTGGAAACCAGGCGGTGTTCTTCGTGATCGGCGTGTTTTTGGTCGCCGCTGTCATGCTGGAGACTGGACTGAGTTCACGGATCAGCTTGATCTGCCTGCGCCGCCTCGCCAAGGATGAAAACCGCATCTGCAATGGCGTGTTGTTCGTCAGCTGGGGCCTGTGCGCGGTTGTGGTCTCGCATGCGGTGGCGGCGTTGATGCTCCCCATCGTGCTGGAGCTCCTCCGGGCCCTCAACCTCGGCCCCCGATCCAACACCGCAAAACGACTGCTGCTATCGATGGCGTGGGGAACCGTTGCGGGCTCAAACCTGAGTTTGTTGTCGAGCGCGCGCGCGACGCTGTCGTTGGAGCTGTACGGAAGCTACTTGGCGGACCACAGCCTTCCACCAGCGCCGATTGGATTCTTGGAGTACTCGATGGGCTCCGCCCCGGTTTCGCTGGCGAGTGTCGTCATCGCTGCCGTTGTTCTTCGGTGGGCTTTCCCGCCCGAGGGAATCGATCTCAAGCCGGCAATGGACCGGCTCAACGAGCGCGTGCAGTCCATGGGTGCCATCTCCACCCGCGAACTGACCACGCTGGCCGTGATCGCCGCAATGATCTTGTGCGTGATTGTCTACGGTCGCGAGTACGGCATGGGGACGGTGGCGTTGTTGTTCAGCGCGATCCTGTTCAGCCTGCAGACCTTGAAGTGGGAAGACGCGGAACGCTACGTCAACTGGGGCGTTGCCCTCATGTACGGCGGCGCCATCGCCATCGGTTCCGCACTCCACAGCTCCGGCGCCACCTCTTGGCTGATCGCCACCGCGATGCCGACCGGCAACATTGGGCCCACCTGGACCTTGGCGGCCACCGCCACCCTGACCGCGGGCATGACAGAGTTGGTCAGCAACTCCGCGGTCATCGCGCTGCTGATGCCCGTGATGCTCCCCATCGCGGATCAGGTCGCGCTCGATCCCCGCTTCGTGGCTTGGGCCGCGCCCATCAGTGCCGGACTCGCATTTGTGCTCCCGACGTCCACGCCGGCCTTGGCGATGGTGTTCGGAACCGGACACCTGCGCATCCGGCACGCGCTGCCCGGCATCTTGATCACAATCTTTTCCATCATTGCCTTTTTGTTGGCCGTTCACTTTTTGTGGCCAATGCTGGGTCTTCCGGTGACTTCATGAACGACACCCGCATCCTCTTGGCCGTATCGACCAGCCGGTATTCACAACACCTGGTCGACCTGGCCATGCGTGAAGCCCAGCGGCTGTCCACCGAGACCGTCTGCATTGATGTGCTGTACATTCTCGAAGAGGAAGATCTTCAACACATCAGCAAACGGGTCGGCGACCAAGGGTTTCTCGGGGTGTCAACCACGGCCGATGTGATGAGCACGCTCGGCGCGGAACACCATCGAATGGCCATGCTGCGGATCGAGGAGGTCAAAGCCGCTGCCGCAACCCAGAACGTGACCGTCTCGGTCAAAGAGGTCACCGGACGGTTTGTGGACAGCGTGCTCCAGCAAGCGAGCGAGGCCCACTACGAGACCATTCTCATCACCCGGGCAGACCGGCCATTTGTGAGCCGCATCCTGTTTGGTTCCGAAGCCGACCGCGTGGCCAGGATGGTCAAGAGAGAGGGCCTGGGCCACGTCATCATCGATGAAGACGAGACGGCTTAAGCGGCGCCCTTGACGTCAATCGGATTGCGCACCTTCCGATAGCCCGCTCGCTGTTTGTACAGCGCTTCCAGCTCGCCTTCGAGGCGGTTCCGCTGCACCACCAGGTCAAACAACTGGCTCTGCAACTCCATCCAGTGGGTCTCGATCTGATTGAGCGCGGGCCGAATGGTCGCCGTGCTCACCAGCAAACAGAGCACGCCGTACCACACGCCGTTGCCTTGCCATCCGGAGTAGAACACGCCGCAGAGCAACAAACCCGCGACCGCAGAGGGCATGCCAATCAACATTGCGATGACCCGACGAAACGTTTGCTCGTGCTCAATCTTTGACGCGATGCGAAGCCCACGCTCCATGGTCAACAGGCTGCGCTCGACGCTGCGCAGGCGCATTTCCCGTCGTTCAATTGTGCTGTTGATGAGACCCAAACTCACCGAGACCCCCGTGGAAGCCTCCCCGTTCCCTACTTGGAGTATACCCGAAACGCTTCGGAGATGTCGAGGCCTTCCGACGGCGGCGCGAGCATTGTGCCTCGGCCCAGAACCCAGTTGGGATCCAGGTGATGCTTCAACCGCTGAAACGACTCGAGCACATCCGGACCCACCATGTCGGCCAGCAACGACCGCTTGATTTTGCCAATTCCGTGTTCCGCCGACACGGTGCCACCGAGCCGCACGGCTTCGTGAGCCAGCCGCACGTATTCCGCCCGCGCCGTCGCCAGCTCTTCGGGCGTTCGCGGGAGCAGGTTCAAGTGAAGGTGATTGTCGCCGATGTGCCCAAAACACACCGACGGCAACGTGACGGTCTGGTACACCGCCATGATGGCCTCGAGCGCCGAGTCGGGCACGGCGAAGTCGGTTCCCACTTTGGGCATGCCATTGGCCACCACGGTCTCGTTGACTGACGCGGGTATGGCGTGCCTCACCGCATGCAGCCGACGCCGACCGGTCTCGTCGTCGGCAACAATGGTGTGGTCGGCCAACGCGTCCGAAGCGACGATTGCGTCCCACCACTGGTCAAGCGGCGGCTCCCCGTGGTGCTCGACTTCAATGAACAACGCGGCCCGCGCCTCCGCGGGCAGATCGGGAATCCGGTCGGATGCCAATCGCAGGGCATGGTGGTCAAAGTACTCGATGGCGGTCGGGCTCAATGCGCCCGGCTCACCACCCACACCGCGGCGGTTGGCGCCCCGGCGGGCCTCGTTCACGAACGCAACGGTGGTGGCCTCGTCGGGGAAAAACACGATGAGCCCCAACACCCCGTCCGGGGCCCGGTCCAACTTCAGCTTGGCGCGGGTGATGACGCCGAGCGCGCCCTCCGAGCCGATCACGAGATCGAGGGCGTTGTCGGCCGGAAAAAACCCAGCAGCGGTCTTCACACCCGGTTCGGTCCATCGAACCCGGGGCCACTCGGCCGGAATGGGGGTGTCTCGGTCCACCCATCGCACCTCGCCGGTGGGCAACACCCACTCCACCGCTTTCACCCACGGGCGGGCAGAGCCGTACCGAAAACTTCGCGCGCCCGACGCGTTGCATGCGATGGCCGCACCGACCGAACATTCGTGCCGCGACGTGGGATCGGGTGGAAAGTACAACCCTTGCTGAAGCAGCTCGGCCTGATGCGCACCCAAGATCACACCGCCATCCACATCGTCGGGTGCATGAACCCGATTGAGCTTCTCCATGGACAGCAACCAACCGCCACTGGGTACCGGACCGCCGGTGGTGGATGTGCGCTGAGCCGTTACGGTGAGGGGAATTGCATGGGTTTGGCAGTGGGCAACCACGGCCGAAACTTCGGCGGTTGAGCGTGGAATCACCAGGCGGTCGGCCGTTCCGCGCGTGTTCGAGGCATCCGTCAGATACCCTTCGATCACATCCGCATCGTCGGTGTTCAGCACGTCTCTCATGAGACGCTGTATTCCATCTGGCGGAGCGGGGGTATCAAACCCCGGCAACAAGTGTAAGACTGTCCCTCCGAGCCCGTTGTCGGTGCGGGTGAACTGGAGGCGCCCATTGAGTGAACACCAATCAGTGGACCTTCCGCCCCTCGACGAAGAGCGGAGGGTCGTCGAGCGCCTGCGGTCGGGCGATCGCGCGGCCGCGGGGGTCTTGTTCACTTGGTTTGCGAACGGGCTGTACCGCCGTGCCATCCTTCCCCGCCTGCCCGTTCCGGAGTTGGCGGAGGACGTGTTGAAGGACACCTTTCGTATCGCGCTGGAACGAATCGAAACGTTCACCAACCATGACCGCAGCATCTTCTTTTGGCTTCGCCGCATCGCCATCAACCGCGCCATCGATGTCCACCGTGCCCGCAAACGAGACCGACGGCCCTCACACAATCCAGCAGCGACCATCGAACGCACCATGTCGACTCCCCCGCCAGCACCCGACCGAGCGCCTGAACTTGCCGACACGCGGGATGCGGTGAATCGGGCACTCGATCGGCTGAATCCGCGGTACGCTCAAGCCCTGCGACTGCGCCTCCTGGACGATTGCGACCGCGAAGACTGCGCCGCGACCATGGGCGTGACTGTGGGCAACTTCGACGTCATTCTCCACCGGGCGGCCAAGGCCTTTCGAAAGGTGTATTCGCCGTGAACGATGCCATTGCCGAACGCGCGCAAGCCCTCGCCCGGTGGCTGTCCACTCCCGCGGGTGGGCCGATACCCGATTCGCTCGAACCCGAGGTCGTCGAGGCCATCATTGCCTTGCGTCCCGAGCGGGCGCCGCCCCACACCATCACCATCGAAGCGGTCTTGGCTGCCATCACCGAGGGTCCCCTCATGGACCCCGCGGTGGCGGACGCACTGCAACGCTGGCTCGCCGCGGGACCGGGGACCGACCCGCCGCCCGTGCTGCCGGTGGGGGTGGTCGAGACCACCTATGCACTGCGACCAGAGATGGCGCCCTCCCTGGGAGTGAGCATTGACGACGTGCTGGCGGGAGTCACCAAGGGCCCGCTGGCGAGCGAGGCGGTTGACGGCGAAGACGGCCACGCCCAAGGGCGGGCCACCGTCGGGGTGGCGCCGGTGGACAGCATCGCACAGCAAGCACTCGTCAGCGTGCGGCGAAAGCGGTGGACGGGAACCGCTGTGGGCATGACAGCCATGGCCGCCGCGGTGGTCCTCTTTGTGGCGCCGATGACCGATGAAGCAATCCAGGGCCCCGACTACTTTCCCGACGATGCGGTCGCCCAAGCCGACGAACCAGCGGTCACAGAGCAGACCGTGACCCTGTTGGAGTCGGCACGAACGCCCATCGACTCGGCAGGCATCGAAGCCAGGGCGCCGGATGCCAGCCCGATTCCCACTGCATCCCGAGCGGCCGCCGAGCCGCGAGGGTTGCGGAGTCCCCCCGAAGCCCGAACGCAACCAACCAACCGCATCGAACTGGACGACGCAGGTGGTTCGCCAGCAGTCCCCGCACCGGCCCCCACCCCAGCCGGCGCGGCCCGGATCGCGCCAGCGGACGCCCAAATCCACGCCAGTGCCGCCGGGCCGATTGCCGAGGAAGCCGCCCCCTCCGATTCCGTACCGAGACCCGCAGTCGGCCACAAGCCACCCGCTGCGGTCGCCCATCGCGCGCACCGAACCACAGGCCGCCTTGACGTCGAGGTGGCCGAGGTTGTTCCGCACGCCCAAATGGAAGACTCGTCTAGCGTGCCGCCCAGCGCGGCAGCCGGCGGCGCTGCGCACGCTTCGCGTGCCCCACGCGGCACGGCTGCAATTCAGACCCTGCACCAAGCCCGAACCCTGTTGGAGTCTGGGCGATTCGATCGCGCGCTGCGCGCCGTAGAATCCGGACTGGAACAATCGGAACTCGACCCGATCAGCGCCGCCCGATTGTGGCGGCTGAAAGCCGAAATCTTCACGAAGATGGGTCGCACCAATGAGGCCCGCCTCGCGCGGGAAACCGCCGCGAAACTCGATCCGCTGCGATAGAGTGCCCCATGGCTTTCTCTCCCGGCATTGCAAACGCCATCTCGGCCTTGTTTTTGAACGAATCGGCCCGCGAGCGCATGCGCCGCATCGACTTTCGAGACGCGGGGCATGGATACGATGCCTTCGGGATGCACCCGAGCTACGTCGCCCTCGGCGAAGTGCTCGTCAGCCCGCTGTACGACCGCTACTTTCGCGTGCGCAGCCAAGGGCATGAGCACCTTCCAACCACCGGCCCAGCCATCATCGCCGGCAACCACTCGGGCAACCTGCCGATCGACGGGATGATGATCTGGCTCGACATCCTCCGCAACACCGAACCGCCTCGAATC
>JAYZVA010000048.1:0-10076 GCA_036156175.1 Myxococcota bacterium | reverse complement strand
GGGGCCGCTTCTGTACTTGGGCGAGTGGGTGAAGGTGGGCGGATACAGCGTCTCGTTGCCGTTTTATTGGGCCCAGCTGTTGCTGCCGGATGTCGCGATCACCCACCCACTCCGCTTGAGCATTGGCGGTCAGATTGCGGCTGTTGTCGTGGCCGCGGGTGGACTCGCATCGCTGAAGCGCGGCTGGCTGGTGCCGGTGGCCGGGGTGGCGCTGGCCGTCGAATCCCTGGCGTTTTCCCCGGGTCCGTGGCCCGTGCCCAGCTCGAGTACCGCCATTCCCGATGTGTACGCCGCCATCCCAACCGATGGGCCGGTGCTCGACCTGCCCGGCAGTGTCGGTGCCACCATGGCCACAAGCCGGTACTTCTGGAACCAGACCGCGCACCGTCGTGGCATTCCGTATTCGCCCAATGTCCGGTTGGATTCCGCCCGCGACTTGGAAGTCCAGAGCGCGTTCACCGACCCATACCTGCGCGAGTCGGAGCATCGGGTCGTTGAGGACCCGGCGAAGGGCCCGGATTTGTATCAAAAAGCACTGGCAAAGCGGTACTCCGCGATCGTGCTTCACTCGGATCTCGAGGAACGAGCGAACCTGAAGAGCGCCTACGGCCCGGTTCTCAATTCGGTCTTTGGTCCGCCATCCATCGACGGTCCGGTTCAGGTGTGGCTGTTGGACGGTCGCCCGTGACGCGGGGTCAATGGTTGGCCGCGATTGGCGCGGCGGTCGCGATGTCGGCTGTGCTGTGGCGGTCGATCAATCGGCCCGCGAGCGGGCCTGCCCCAGCGGTGACCGCACCCTCGGCTCCAGCGCCGGCGCCCGAACCCGCAGATCGGACGACCCAGAACCGCCCGGAGGTGGTTGGGGTCCAGTCTGGGGTGCAGCACCCACCCATTCCCGCGAACAGTCCGGCATGGCGGCACGATCCGGGTGGATTTGTCCCCGATCACAACTTCTACGGCGAGCGGTCTTGGGACGGCGTGCGCATGCGGGTGGCCGGGCACATCGCCGTGATGGAGCGGGACCGCGCACGACTGGCCGCGCAGCTGAGCGGCGGCCGGGCTGCAGCCGCGGCTGTGTACCGTTCCCTCGCTGCAGACCTCGATGCATTGATCCCACCAACCGGCGGTCCAGAGACCAAGATTCCCACCCTTGCTCGGGACGCAGCACGGCGGGATGCCGCCCTCCTTGAGGGCTCGCCGATCGCAGACGTGGGGGGCGTGGCGGGCATTCGCGCCGCGCTTCACCGTCACACGCGACAGGGGAGCCTGACGCCCGAGATCGGCGCTCAGCTGCGTTCGGACTTGGCGGCCGTCGCCGCATCGGTGGACTTTCCTTCGATCGATGCGTTCGCTGATTTTGACGATCGGCATGCGATGCGTGTGCGGCTCTGGGCGCTGTACTTGGATGCGGTGGATCCCCTCGAAATCACCGAGCCGTGGGGCTACTTTGACTCCGCTGCCCATCGCCGAATGATCGCGGATCTCGACCGGCAGATTGCCAGGGCAGCCGGGCTCAGTGAGTCGCCAGAAGAACCGCGGCGCCCGCAATTCACGGTCGAAGGTCTGGGCGGAATGCCGACCGGCGACTCCCTCATCGACGTGGCCGGCCAACCGGGACCCAAGGCCATTGGCACCTTGGAAAAGCTGAGCTTGGACGACCCCGCGCATCGGCAGTGGGTCGAGGACACCGCCTTCGTGCTCAATGCCAAACTCCGCGAGAATCCCGGCGGCGTGCTGGCGATTGTGCACACGCGGGCCGCTCACCTCGATGGAATGGGCCACGGCAGTCGGTACTACAACATCAAGCAGCTTCGGAATGAAGCCGTGCGTCAGCTGGCCGTCGCCGGTCACCACTCGGTCGCCCGCCAAGTGCTGCAGATGAACTTCCCCTTGCACCATCAGGACTGGGAGTGCCCCAACCGGGAGGGCATCTTGATCGCCATCGACGCCCGACTGTTGGCGGCCACGGCTCCCGCCCAGGCACGGGACCGAGTGGTCCGCGCCCGCGCGGTGACCGATGCATTCTTGGCCGAAGTGAACTCGGCCGAGGCCGCTACTCGGTAGCGTCCGCCGGCGCAGCGTCGGGCTTCGGTGTCTCGTCCATGACCGGTGCGGCCCCATCGGCACCCGCCGGTGGAACGGCATTGGGGTCGTCGGCCGCGGGGGGAAGCGGGGGTGTGTCGGGGACCACGCCCACCGTCAACTCCACGGAATCGGGCGGGGAATCGGTGTTGAGCAAGCCGCCCGTCCACAAGCCGATGTTCTCACCGGGCGTGGGTTGCCCGTTGCCGTCGGTGTCGTCGACCACCATCAACACGGCGGAAATGCCCTTGGGCACCATGATCGTCTGGGCACCCGTTCCGGTGAATGCTTTCTGGGTCGACACAATGGGGGGTTGCTTCGAAGCGTCTTCCACGCGGACCAAGATGCTGCTGCTGCAGTCGTCGCACGCGATGGCGAGGTTCAGCTTCACGCCATCCGCGAGTTCTTCCTGGGTGAACTGCGGCTTGGGGGAACCCAGATTGGCGCCGTCGTGCGGTTCGGGCACTCGGGTCGCTTGCTGGGGAGTCCCGGGGGCATCGGGGGCCCCGCCTGCGGGTGCGGCGCCGGGTTCGGGCGCGCCGGGCTTGGCCGCACCGCCGGGTTCGGTGCTCCCTTCGGTGGCGGAAGGCGGCGGTTCGATGCAGCCGAGGGCGGCGAGGATGATGAAAATGGGGGTGGTCATGGAATGCTCCGGGTTGTCACGATTCGGGTATATCCGCCTGGGGCGCGGCCGGGCTGGATTGGAGGATGGACTCTCGCACTGTAATGGCTTTTTGGGCCAGATCATTCCAGCCGTTGCGAACGGACGCCACCGCCAGCCGCTTGAGGGGGTCGATCAAGTCGATGGACACCATTCGGCCGAGGCCGCGGTCGTTGGAGACGGACCACCACGCGCGACAGGTGTTTTCATCATCGACCTCCGCGGCCCACACGGCTCGGAAGAGCCCGACGTACATCCACGCCCAATGGCGGGGGTGGTCTTGAAGGAGGTTCTCGGCTTGGTCGATGTTGATTCGGGCAAACGATGCGTCTTCGCGCGAGTGGCTGATGAGCGCGAGGTTGAGGTGCGCGATGGCGGACGAGATCGGCCAGCTTCGCTCTTCGGCCAGGCGCGCGACGCCTTCGTACATGCGCTCGGCTTCGCGGAGGTTCCCCTTGAGGCGCAAGGTCTCGCCCAGGTTGTTCTCGGCATCGAGCTGGAGCTTGTGATCGCCAACGGTCACCGCCAGCGCGCGTGCGGTGTGGAAGTGGCGCTCGGCATCGTCGAAGGCGCGTCCGGTCAAGCGAACCAGTCCCGCTGCAAATGTGGCGTTGGCGATTCGTCGGGTATCGCCCGTTGCCAGGGCGGACTCTCGCAGCTTTTGGACGAGGGGCTCGATCCCTTCGATCCGCCCGCTGGCGGCCCGGGCGTCCACCAATCCGTGGAGCGCCTGCACCTCGGTGCGGCGATCGTTTCGGTTCAGGCGCAGCATCTTGGCGAAGCGGCGCGCCGCCTCTTCGGGTTGCCCTTGTTCCCGGTAGACGCGGGCGATCGATGCGGCGGTCTCGATCAAGCCCTCGCGGTCGCGGGTGGCTTCAAACGTGGCTTCTGCGGAATCAAGCAATTGTTTGGCCCGTTCCAGCCGGCCACGCGCGGTCTCGGCGCGGGCCAACGAAACCCACAGCATGGCTTCCGTTCGGCGGTCCAGGTGCCCAATTTGATGGGCCTCCTGGATCGCGCGGACGGCGTCTTCAATGCGGCCCTTCGACGTCAACGCGTCGGCTTTTCGAAGGCGGGCCTCGGCGCGTGCGGAGATGCCTCCCGCACGGTCGGCCGCCTCCATGCCCAGCGTGGCCGCGTTGAGGGCCAGCGCAAACCGGCCTTCCTCGTGGGTGCGGCGCGCGGCCCGAAGCAGCGGAATGATGGCCGCATTGGGGTTGCCGCTGTGGAGACGGTGCGTGCCGACGGGAAGGTCGAAGTCGGCGCCGGTCTTCTCGGCCACCCGAGACCAGGCTTCCGCCAACCGTTCGTGGAGGCTGGCCATTTGCGGGCGACCCATGGCAATCTGCAGGGCAGCGGCGTGAATGCGGCCGTGCTCGAACACCAATCGCCAGCCGCGTTGGCGCACCAAGCCCGTGGCGAGCAAGGCATCGAGGCCTTCCGGGTTGACCTCGCGAATCACCATGCTGGGCGGTGCTTGCCCGGCCAATGCCGTTGCTGCAAGGGCTTCGTGCGCGGCTTCCGGCCGCTCGGTGGTCGCAATCGCCCCCCGAATCCTGGACAAGAACAGTTCGTTCAGATCGGTGGGAAGGATGTCGTCCAGCGTCACCAGGGGATCGAGGGTCAGCTCCGCGTTCGGGGTCTGCACCAAGAACGCTTGGGTGGCCCAGTCGCGGACCATCAGCATCGCCATGCTGGGGCTGCCGTTGCAGTGCGGAGCAATCGCTTCCGCGAGGTCGGGGGTCAAGTTCAGGGACTGACGCAGAAACGATCGAAGTTCGCCTTCGCTCATGCGTTCGAGATCAACCCGGAGCGCCCCCCGGCGCTCGAGCGATCGGATTCGCCGCGCCAGCGCGTCGTCGTTGGCCAGCGCTTCGGACGAGATGGTCGCGACCAGCAAGAAAGGGCGCTCGCCGATGCTCTGGTCGATCACCGCGTCGGCGATGTTGAGGCCGTCTCCGGCTTCCTGAGCCAAGTGCGCATCGTCCAACAGCAAGAGGGCACCGCCCCGCCAAGCGCGCGCATCGAGGTGACGGTACAGGAAGGCGAGGCCGACCGCAGCGTTGACCGGGGTTTCGCCCTCCCCCATGTACCCGCACCATCGGGCGAGCACGCTGGCTTCGGTCTCGACTTGACCCGGATGGCGCTGTTGGTCGCGGCTCAACCACCGCATGAACCGCGTCTGCAGCGCATCGCGGGTGTCGTTCCACGGGGCCAGAATCTCCTGAACGGCGCCGCGGTACCCATCGTCGGGTCCCGACGGTTGGTGGTACTGAAGCATGGCCACCTCCATGTGGCCCTGGGCTTCGATCGTTTGCGCGATGGACTGCACGGTGCGCGACTTGCCAATTCCGGTGGGCCCCACGAGCAGCAACACCCGCGGCTCTTTCGTGCGCACCACATCGCGCGCCTGCTGCCACAACAGCCAGCGAACGTTCTCGTGGGCTTCAATGGGCGGCTCCCGCATGCCGACCATTGCCAGCGCGCCCGTCACGGCCCCTGAAGCGGCCGGCGGTGGCGGCTCCGGGGGCATGGCGTCGGGGGTGACGCGGTTCCAGCGAACGCCCGTCTCGGGAACCGGCACCGCGGTCGAGGCGGTCAAGGCCTCGATTCCCTCGGCCAGGAGGACGTTCGAAAAGCTCTGCCCAACCAGGCCCCCGATGGGCGCCGGAACCGGGGCGCTCAGGGGGTTGTCGCTGATGGCATTCCGAATCGCTCGCATGACGTCTGCGGCCCGGTCGTATCGTTCCCGAGGGTCGGGTTGAAGGAGGTTTCGAACCACATCTTCGAGGGCGGCCGGCACGTCTTGATTGAGGCCCAGGGGTCCCGAGGGCAGCGGGTCGAGGAGCTTTCGAGTTCCCGCTTCTCTCCCGCTGCGATCGCCCCCGAGAATTTCAAAGAGCATCAACCCGACCGCGTACAGATCCGTGGCCGGGCCCAGCTCGGTGTAGCGGCCGTGGCGCTGTTCGGGGGCCATCCAAACCGGTGTCCCGCCCATGCCTTGTTGATGAAGTGCGAGCTGCGCCATGTCGCCAGCCACGCCCAAATCGGCAATCCACGCGTTGGCCGCTCCGGTGGCGTCCGAATGAAGCAAAACATTGGCGGGCTTGAGATCCTGGTGCAGCACGCCGCGCGAGTGCATGTGGGCCAGGGCATCGAGCATCTGGTTGATGATTCGAATGGCCTGGCTCATCGGCGGCTGCCGCTTGAGCAAGTCGTTCAAGCTTCCTTGGTCGGCAAACGCCAGCGACACGAAGGGTCGGCCGTCGTCGAGCCGTCCCGTGTCCAGAACCGGAATCACCCGCGGGTGCACCACTTCGGCGCTCAGGGCGACCTCGCGGGCGAACCGCGCCCGAAAACGGGCATGCATCGCCAGATTGCGGCGGACGATCTTGAACGCCACCATGCGGCCGAGGAGGGTGTCCTGCGCTTGGTAGACGGAACACGTCGCGCCCTCACCGAGTTCACCGATGAGTTCGTAGCGTTCCGGAAGCTGGGGCGTCGGGCCCATGGTCACTCAGAGCGAAAACCGAATGGCCATTCCCAGTTTTTCGGAAAACAGTGAGGAAAGCACATCGGTGAGGAGGTCGCCGCTGTCGCGTTCGGTCCATGCGCCACCGCTGCGAACAAAGTGCCATGCCGTGAAGTTGGCGGAGAGCCAGAGTTCGCGGGTGGGCGGCTGCTGCGAGAGGACAAAGGTCGAGCCGTCTTCGAACACGACCTTCAAGTTCCCATCGGTGAGGCTCGGATCGTGGTCGTCGGACTCGATGTCGTCGACTTGGTCCAAGAGGTCCACCAGCAGGCCCTTCACGACCCGCCGGAACTCGCCTTCGTCGTTGAAGTCATTTGGGCGCGTCATGATGCCTCCGTGGCCCGCCGGATGGTGGCGCCCAAGCGCGCCAACAGGGGCGGAATTTCGGCGGTGCTGATCGCGCCGATGCTGATGCGAAACCACCCCGAGTCGTCGTCCAAGTCAAACGCTTGGAAGGGCACGACGGCCATCCCTGCCTCCTCCAGCAGGGTCACCCGGATGGACTCGTTCGTCCGCCCGGGAAGGTTGACCCGGAAGCTCAGGTAGATCGCGCCCTGCGGCTCGATGGCGTCCACCGGCAATCCGGCGGCCTTGAGGTCCATGATGCCCGAGTAGAGGGCGTCGAGCCGGTGGTCGATCTCGCCCTTGATCCATTCGTTGTACTCCCGAACGGCTTCGGCATCGTTGAGCAGCGCGGCCGTGGCGAGTTGCTCGGGGCGCCCGGCCCACGCGCCCATGTGGCCGATGAGCGCCTTCATTTTTGGCTGGAGGTACGGGGGCAACACGGCCCAACCGACCCGCAGCCCGGTGGCTGCAAAGCCCTTGGAGATGGCGTCGATGTGCACGACATAGGGCGCCACGTCGGGGACCAGTTGGACCGGGGAGTGGTAGGGATACGCGTCTTTGGTCAGCTGCCAGTACACCGCATCCCACATCAGCATGCAGGGCGGTGCGTCGCCCCGGGACCGATTTTCGTCCACGATTGCCTGGGCGATCCCGCGAAGCACGTCCCGGTCGATCACCGTTCCGGTGGGGTTGAGGGGGCTGTTCATCACCAACAGGCGCGCGCCCTTGATGGCCTCGCGGACCTGCGCGACGGTGGGGAAAAAGTTGGTCTCGGGTGAGGTGCCGATGAAGTGATGGTCGGTCTGGCACAGGTGCGCGTAGTAGCCCACGTTCCAACCCGGGAGGAAGCTCACGGTCTTGTCGCCGGGGTTGGTGAACAACTGCCACGTGCCGTAGAGCACCGGGCGCGCCCCGGAGCACACGACCACGCCTTCCTTGCCGTAGTCCAAGCCCAGCTCCCGCTTGTACATGCCCGCGATGGCTTCGCGAAGCACCGGCAGTCCGTCGGACGGCGGATAGTTGGTTTCGCCGCGGGCGAGGGCCGCCTTGGTCTCGTCGACCAGCGTCTTTGGCACGGGAAACTCGGAGGGCTTGAAGTCGCCGACCGTCAGGTTGCACACCTCGCGGCCGTCCGCAATCATGGCGCGCACGCTCGATGCGATTGCGAGGATTTTCGAGCCCTGCATCCCCGCCACGACTTCGGTGACGGTGGAGCGGGTGGCGGCTTGGGTGTCTTTCGGAAGGTGAGCAGCGATGTCGACGGTCATGACTTCTCCGTTCAGAGGAAAAGGCTAACCAACTGCCGCTGGCGTTGCCGGGCATACTGCCCGCATCGGTCGAAACTTTTTGATGCGGGGCCGGAGCGGGGTTCGGCGGAGCGACTCAATTCCTGTGGGAAGGGCCAAACTCGTAGGTCATGCCGGCGCCAAAGATCAACGAGCTCGACTCGTACGTTCCGTTTCCAATGGTCGTGCCGTCCAAGAAATCGCCGGTGAGCGCATCCACGGAGATCTGCTTCACCTGGGAGTCGGTCGCTTCGGTGGGGGTCAGAAACGCCTGGGTGAGGCCAAGGTCGATGCTGATGCCGTCTTGGGGCCGGTAGCTTCCCCCCACGCCGTAGCCAATTTTCTTTCCATCGATCAGGGACACGCTTTGGGTTGCGGCCGGAATTCCGGAGGTCTCGTAGAATGCGCCGGCACGGAGGGTGGTTCGCTCGCCCACGTCCACGTGGCCCCCGAGGCGGAGCGACCAGGCATCCTGGTACCCGGCGGGCAGGACCACGTCGTCGGTGATGCTGACGTCGTCCATCTCCCGCACCTGCTCGAGGGTGTGCTCTTGGTTGATGTCCACTTTGAGGTCCAGATCCGTGATGGTGATGGTCTCGATGGAGCTCCACTGCTGCCAGACCGCGGCCAACTCGATCTCGCTCCGCTTGGTTGGACGGAACGCGAAGCCGGTCTTCAGGATCAGCGGCATGGTGATCTGGAGCCGGACGTCGGGGTCGGTGGTCTTCTCCGAGACAATGATGGGGTTTCCGGAGGGAAACCCCGTTGTGTGCAGCATGTGCTCGGAGAAATCGGCCGTGATGGTGCCTTCGGCGTCGAATGCGACCGGCGGTTGAACCATGAGTGCGTAGGCCCATTTTCCATCGTTGGGTTCGATCATGACGGCGGCGTTCCACGACCAGCCCTTCCAGTCGGATGCGGCAAATGCGAAGCCGACATCGTTCGATGGATCTTCGTTGGGAGTCGGGTCGCCGATGGTGGTGACGAGCTCACCGTCTTCAAAGGTCGACTCGATTTGGTTGGGGTGAAAAGGAACCGATACGGCCAGTTCTTGCTCGGCGAGGAGCACGTTCCACGCCAATCCCCCGCCAATCGAGAGCCAGTCGTTGACCCGGTGCGCAACGGACGGTCCCGCCGACGTCTGAATGACCATGACATCGATCAAGGAATACCGCTGGGGGCCATCGGCGTCGTAAGACAGGTCTGGGGCGTATGGTGGGTAGAACCCAAAGGCGAAGGTCGTGTTCTTCGTGCCGAGGCGGGAGCTGACACCGAAGTGGGGAATGACGAAGGCGGGGGCGTTGTTCTCGATGCGGGGAAACGCGATGTCGCTGCCCACTCCGTCGTCGTTGAGGGGTCCAGCACCCGTGGTCTGCGCCCGCTGGAAGGTCACGAACTGCTGCACGCTGGCCACGTTCAGCGTGATGTTGTTCCGGCGGATGCGGGTCAGGGCGGCGGGGTTGTAGAACAGGGCCGTGAGGTCATCGGCGCCGGCGATGAAGGCCCCGCCCCGGGCGAAGGAGCGAACCCCGATGTCGGTGAAGTAATACCCTGCAGCGTGGGCAGAGGGTTGGGCGAGCAGTCCGAACAACGCGGCGCATCCACCAATCCATCGCTTCATGATTTCTCCGGGTCCCTGTGGGCGTTTGGGTTCCGTCATTTGGGGCATCCCCGTGACGGTTCGTCGAAGGGCTTCGATTCTGGAACCGAGGCGGCTTATGACAGCCTTCTTCGAGTGCGCGTGCAGCGTGTGGGAATTCAAATGATCGTCACCGTCATCATACTGCTTGGGTTGGGTTTGGGTTGGGTCGTCGCCTGCATTTGGTTGTCGCAGCGTCACCCCGAACCGATCTGGGACTGGGCAACCATCGACACCAGCGATCGCTCGTTCCCGAAGGGATTTTTGTGGGGTTCGGCCACGGCCGCCCATCAGGTGGACGGCGGAAACACCAACAACAACTGGGCCCGATGGGAGCAATCGGTGGATGAATCGGGCCGCCCGCGGGTCCACAACGGGGATTCGGCCGGATCCGCCTGCGAACACTGGGAGCGGTACGCCGAGGACATTCGGCGGATGCGGGAGGATCTCGGGCTTCGCAGCTACCGCTTCAGCATCGAGTGGAGCCGGGTCGAGCCGGAGCCGGGGCAGTTCGATGCCGGCGCAATCGAC
>JAYZVA010000047.1:0-5264 GCA_036156175.1 Myxococcota bacterium | reverse complement strand
ATTGCCATGCAGACCACCCGAATGTCGACGAAAACTATGGCGCAAACGCAGAGCTTCGACGGGCTGAGTTGAAAGACTGCTACACGTGTCACAAGTAGGTCGGGAGCGAATCATGGCTGACATCAATCGACGCGATTTTCTTAAAGTTCTTGGCATCTCTGGCACCGCTTCGGCTTGTTCCATCGACCCGGTCACGCCCATCGAGCAGGTGCTCCCTTATGTTGTGACCCCCGACCAGATCGTGCCGGGCATTGCGACCTGGTTCGCCACCCAATGCACGGCATGCTCCGAAGGCTGCGGTGTTCTGGCGAAAAACCGGGAAGGTCGTGTGGTTATGCTTGAGCGCAACCCCGAGCACCCGACCAACAAGGGCAGTCTCTGCGCCATGGGCATCGCCGACCTGCAAGCGACGTACAGTCCAGACCGCTTCGAAGGACCGATGATCGCCGGACGACGCGCGACATGGGACCAAGGGATGGAAGCCACAATCGCGGCCGTCAAAGCAGCGAAAGCCAATGGCAAGCGTGTTGCATGGCTCGGCAAGCATCGCACCGGAGCCACCGCGGCGCTGGCCAATGACGTCATGGGCGCCCTTGGTGGCGAAACCATCCGCTGGGAACCCCTGGGCAAACAGGCTCTCCGTAAAGCGACCAAAGCCGTGTTTGGCATTGATGGAATTCCCACCTACACGCTCGACCAAGCGGAAACCGTGTTGTCGTTCGGCGCAGACTTCCTGAGTACTTGGGGGACGCCGGAGCACAACCGACACTACGGCTTGGGCCGTGACCCCGACCATTGCGGGTTCATCGCGCAGTTCTGGTCCGTCGAGCCGCGCCTCTCGAACACCAGCGTCAACGTTGACATCCACCTCTCGGCCGCTCCAGGCACCGAGGCGGGTGTTGCATTGGCCTTGGCGAAGCTCGTCGCCGAGAAACGCGCGTACTCCGGTCCCGCGTCCGCCCTCCTGCAAGGCATCGATGCCGAGGCCCTCGTGGCAGCGTCCGGTGTCCGCATGGAGCGCATCGTCGAGTTGGCAGACCGCATGGCATCGCACGTGAGCGTTGTGATGCCGGGTGGCACCACCACCGTCAACGAGGTGGACGTGGCCATCGCGACCCTCGTGCTCAACGAGGTCGCCGGCAACGTTGGGGAAACCGTCACGTTCGGGCAGGATTCCAACCTGGCGGGATTGCACGACTACGAAGACGTGGCCGCCGTGTTGGCTGACGCCGAGAATATCGGGGTGCTGTTCCTCGACGAACTCGACATCGCATACACCACGCCAGGCACCGCCGCGAACGACGCCCTCCTCGCGGTGGGGCAACTGATCGCGTTCCAGAACGAACCAAGCGAGTCACTGACGGATACAGCCATTGTTCTTCCGCCGGGCACAACGCTCGAAACTTGGGGCGACAACGAAGCCGTCCACGGGCGGCACACGCTGCAACAACCGGCCATGACCAGCCTTCACGACACCCGATGCACGGGCGACGTCTTGCTGGAACTCGCGAAGGGATTGGGCATCGAGCTCCCCGCGGTCACCGCCAGCGTCCGTGCCGAGGGTGACGGGGAAGCGATTGATGGCGGCCCCGCTGAAGCAGTCGAACCGGCCCCCACCCCGGACTCATTCCTGGCCTACTTGGCCGAGTGGTGGAAAGCGAACGTGTTCGCCAAGACCGACGAGACCGATTTCGACGCGTTTTGGCGCACGTCGGTTCAAACCGGGGGGCACTTTTTCTCTCGCTTGGGCAAAGGCGCCGACTTCGGCTTGGAGGCCTTGCCATCTGCTGGTGCTGCCCAAGAAGGGCTCACCCTCGGATTGTTCCCGCACCACATGACCTTCGACGGACGCCACGCAAACCGCCCTTGGGCCCACGAAGTGCCCGAGCCGGTGACCGGGTACGTTTGGGGAACCTGGGCGGAGATCAGTCCGAAAATGGAAGCCGACCTCGGACTGGAAGAGGACGACACCATCACCTTGACCACCTCAGCCGGCAGCGTGGAAGTCGCCTACTTCGCATCCCCTGGAATCCGCGACGACATGGTCGCGGTTGTCATGGGCAACGGGCACGATGGCGGGGGCCGATACGCAGACCTCACCGGAGCGAACCCCGTCCAGTTGTTGACGGGCATGAAGTACGCCGGAGATACGGTCACGGTTGCGAAGGCATCCAAGACAACGACCATATCGTCTCGCCTCGGCAACCTCACCCAGGACAACCGACCCATCAACTACATCGTCAAAGCGAAAGACATCGGTAGCGGAAAGGGTCCTGGGGGAATCGTCAATCTGCACCACCCGCCCATCGATGAGCGGTTGACGCAGGCGGGCCTGTTGGACATGTATCCGGAACCGGAGCACCCAACGTACCGATTCGCCATGGCGGTTGACCTCAACTCGTGCACCGGGTGCGCGGCATGCCAAGTCGCCTGCTACTCCGAAAACAACATTGCCGTTGTGGGACCCGAGCAGAACCGACGGGGACGAAACATGGGGTGGCTGCGGCTCTCGCGCTACTGGGAGGGTTCGGGCGAGGAGCCGGACGTTCGTTGGCAGCCGGTAATGTGCCAACACTGCTCCCACGCTCCCTGCGAGGGCGTTTGTCCCGTGTTGGCGACATACCACAACCTCGACGGCCTCAATGCAATGATCTACAACCGCTGCGTTGGAACCCGGTACTGCGCGAACAACTGCCCTTACTCGGCGCGTCGGTTCAACTACCACACTTACGATTGGCCCGAACCGTTCCTCATGATGCTCAACCCTGAGGTGAACAACCGCACCATGGGCGTCATGGAGAAATGCACGTTCTGCATCCAACGAATCCGGGAAGCCAAGAGCGATTACCGGGACCACGGGCAACTCGTCCCCGACGAGGCACTCACAAAACTACTGCCGTGCGCTTCTGCGTGCGGTTCAGACAGCATCACATTCGGCAACCTGAAGGACCCCGATTCGCAGGTGTCCGAGAAGTTCCAAAGTGAACGGGCCTACGCCATGCTTTCGGAACTCAACACCAAACCGGGAGTCCGCTACTTGGCGCGCATTTCGCACTCTGAGAAGGACTACGGCCACGGTGGAGGGCATTAATCATGGAATACCCATCGAATAACGCTGAGGCGATGGTCGACACCGAGTTGTCGTACCGGCAGGTCACCACCGACGTCCTCGAACCGCTGTTCAAGTTCAGCAAGGCTTATTGGGCCGGCTTGACCCTGGTCCTCCTCGGGCTCGCTTACGGTGGTTTCTGCATCATCCAACAGCTGGTCTGGGGATTGGGCGTGGCCGGCTACAGCCAGCCCGTGTTCTGGGGCCTCTACATCACGACGTTCGTGTTCTGGGTCGGAATCGGACACGCGGGCACGCTCATCTCTGCAGTGTTGTTCTTGTTCCGGTCGAAATGGCGCACGGGGGTTTACCGGGCCGCTGAGGCCATGACCATCTTCGCGGTCATGACGGCGGCGCTGTTCCCGGCGCTTCATGTGGGGCGGATGTGGAACGCTTATTGGCTGTTTCCCTACCCCAACCAACGGCAGCTGTGGCAGAACTTCAAGAGCCCGTTGATGTGGGACGTGTTCGCCGTCTCAACGTACTTCACCGTCTCCACCATCTTCTTCTACATCGGACTGATTCCGGATTTCGCCGCCATCCGTGACCGGACCCGTGGCGCCATCTCGAAGGTGTACGCGGGACTCGCCATCGGGTGGCGGGGCACCGACCGACAGTGGCGCCACTACATGGCTGCCTACGGGTTCTTTGCCGCGTTCGCGACACCGCTCGTGTTGTCCGTCCACTCGGTCGTCTCTTGGGACTTCGCGATGGCACAGACCGCTGGGTGGCACTCGACCCTGTTCCCACCGTACTTCGTTGCTGGAGCCATTTTCTCCGGATGCGCGATGGTCATCACGCTGTTGATGCCGTTGAGCGTCATCTTCAAGTGGGACAAGTACATCAATGAGTGGCACTTTGAGCACCTCGCAAAGATGTGCCTGCTCACCGGCGCGATCCTCACCTACGCATACGTGATGGAGCACTTCATCGCTTGGTACTCGGACAACCCATACGAGTGGGGCATCTTCAAATACCGTGCCGTCGGGGATTACTGGTGGGTCTTCTGGATCATGGTGGTCTGCAACTGCGTGATTCCATTGGTGTGGTGGTGGAAGAAAGCCCGCACCAACTACTGGTGCCTCTGGATCGTGTCCATCTTCATCAACATTGGAATGTGGTTCGAGCGGTTCAACATCATCGCCAGTTCACTGGCGCATCAGTTCGACCCTGCAGCGTGGACCTACTACCTGCCGAACTACATTGAAATCGGCGTTCTGATCTTCAGTTTCGCGTGGTTCTTCCTCTGGTTCCTCTTGTTCGTGAAGGTCATGCCGAGCGTCGCCATCGCAGAGGTGAAGGAACTGCTTCCACCGCCGCTTCGAACCGATGCAAAGGAGGCTGCAAAGTGAGCAACGTAAAAGCGATATTCAGCCATCTCGACAGCCTGATCGATGCAATCGACGAACTCAAGTCAAGCGGTCACACCGACTTCGCCGTGACTGCTCCACTCCCGCGCCATGAAATCGAGGAACTGATCTACGAAGGCCAACCGAGCCCCGTCCGATGGTTCACGCTGACGGGTGCGTTGTTCGGGGGAATCATGGGGTTTGCTCTCTGCTCCATCACCCACCTCAACTGGCCCATGATCATTCCAGCGGGGAAACCGCTGGTGAGCATTCCGGCATTCATCGTGATCACGTTTGAGTCCACCGTGCTTTGGGGCTGCATGTTCACGCTGGCGGGCCTCTTGTATCACTGCCGACTCCCGGCGAAAGACATGGACCCAGAGCTGGAGGACCCCCGGCTCTCCGACGATGTCTTCGGCATGGTCGTCCGCAACCTCGACTCCGAGCGTGCGGCGGAGATGAAGAGTATTCTCGACGGACACGGCGCCATTGAGACCAGCATCACGGGGGTGCGTCTTGCGTAAAGTTCTACTGGCAGCAGCGGCACTTGGTGTCGCCAGCACCGTCGCGTGGGCCTTCCCATGGGACACCGACATGGTTGATGCGGTGTACAAACGTGCCTACGCGTGGAAGATGGCACCGCTTCCCGAGGGCGTCGTTTCTGTGAACCACTCACGAATTCCCGGCGACCGCTTGGCACCCGAGACCGCTGACATGGAAATCCCCACCGGCCGCAACCTGACCGAAGGGAAGCGTCTGTTTGACAACTACTGCACCGCCTGCCACGGCGTGGATGGACTCGGTGG
>JAYZVA010000046.1:0-7446 GCA_036156175.1 Myxococcota bacterium | reverse complement strand
AAGCCGCTCGGCCATGGCTGTGAGGTCGATGGCGGCACGTTGTTCGAGGGAACGATGACCGCGATTGGCGGGTGATGCTAGCCGTCGTCTGACCGTTTGGCATGGGCAGCCCGAGCGTGCGCGAGTTTCTCAGCATCGAAGCCCGCATCCTCGTCGTCGTCGATCCACGCGTAGTCAACCTGCACGCCATCCACTTCACAGAACCGCGGCCGCCAGCCGCCCTTTCGGGTCCACAAGAATGCGCCACCCCACAAGGTTGCGGCCTCGGCTGCGATGAATCCCAGCGCGCCCGACAACACGGCCGGGGCGACCCCGCCCAACTCGTCTTTCAACAGCAAGGCTTGAAATGCTTCCCGGGCGCCTTCGCCGGCGATCGTTGGGCTGAGCAGCGTGGCCAAAATCTGGATGGTCGAACCGAACACCACAGGCCAAAACTCGGCACCCACGACGCCAATGGCCAGCGCTGTAAAGAAGTACACCATCGCCGTCGTGAAGTGGGTGACGAACTTGTTGGCCAACGCGAGCATCAAGATGCCCACCTTGCCCTTGTACGCGCCCGCGGCAACGGTGAACTCTTCCACCTTGTTCCGCACTTTCCCGGGCATCACCCGGCCCACAATCGCCAGGCCCCACATGATCAGTCCCGGCTTCACAAGCCCGACCACAACAACCGACGAAATGCCACCGGCGACCAGCAAGATCGCACCCGCCATCGCCCCTGCAGCGTCTGGCTTGCCGAGGTCGCTCATGACATTTTCGATCACGCTGTACCCAAATGGAAGGGTGACCACCATGCCAAGAAACAGGCCGGTCACCCCGATGAATTTCTCCAACCCCTTTGCGGTGATCGCCCGTGGCCATTGGTTGGAGTACTTGCCGGCCTCGTACAAAGTGTACCCATCGAGTCCAAGCGTGGAAGGCAAGAAGGTTCCAATGAAGCGGCCAATCAGAAAGCTGGTCACAATTTTTTGCCAATACGGAAACCGGATTCCTTGACCGATCAGGAGCAGGTGCCAGGCAAACGCGCTGGACAACACCCCAACAAATTTGACGGCCATCGCAATCGCTGCAAACAACAGGAACGTTTCGACCGATACCTCGACCTTGTCGATGTATGCGGTGATGGTCTCGTACACCGGCAAGGGCACGCAATCAGCGTCGGCTCCGGGAGGACACGGGATTGGGTGACGCAACAAGGCGACAAAACCTGAAACCGTAAATCCTACTTTTGCCAATAAGTCAATGAGCTTACGCGACTCTATCGAGACGCGTTTTCGGCCAACCGAAAGCGCACCTGCGGCGAGAATCAGCAACCCAATGGCAAGGAAGCCGAGGTTTCCGTCCCATGCCAATCGGCACAATCGGGCAAATGCAACGGCGGATACAAGAATAAGCAAGGCTCCCATGGCCCCTCCTGAGGCAGGGGGGATAACGGATTTCATCCCGGAGCGTGCGAGGCAGTTGTGTCACATCCAGCGGGGCGCTACGATGGCGCTGTGAACACACCAATGCGAACCCTGTTGTCCTTCATCACGGCCGGATGGCTCAGCGCACCCGCTGCCGCCGCTTACCCCGACGACGTCTTGCTCTCTCAACTGGACACCTGGCGGGGCGCCACCGTGGATGACGCTCGGCAGATCCGATTGGCCTATGCCACGGTGGTGCGCCAGCTCGGCGCCGGGATCATGAACGCGCCGGTGACCCCATCCGAAACACTGGGCTTGAATGGCTTCGATGTGACCGCAACAAACACGTTTGCCTTCCTGTCGGCACGCGGAGCCTCCATCAATCAACCGGCGCCGTGGGAGCGCGTCCACGAGTCCGGTGATCCCTCGCACGTCATGTGGCGGCCGGGAATCGCAGTCCGGAAAGGGCTTCCGTTGTCTCTCGAGGTCGGCGCAAACTGGTCCTGGATTGGTTTTTCCCGGCAGTCCACCATCGGTGCATTCGGGCGCTGGAGCGTGTTTGAGGGGTGGCGGCAAGGACCCGACGTGAGCATGCAGCTGGGGTACAGCGGCTATGTCGGCAATGATGAACTGGAGCTTGGGACCCTCGATGGCCACCTAAGCGTTGGGTACACCCTTCCCCTTGGGTACCTCATCGGGATCAATCAAGCCGACATTGCCCCGTTTGCCGGTATCGGATTCGCGCAGATCAATGCGGCACCGGTCCTCGGCCCCGAGAACCTCGATGACCTCGGCATTGGTCCCGTGAGCGGACTGCGTGGAAACGACGCCTTCACCGAGGGGTACAGTTTGGTCACCACCCACCTCGGCGTCCGCATTCGCAGTGGCGACTTTCACCTGACCACAAGCGGTTCGATTGTCGCGAACGCGTTGCCCACCATCAACGTTGCAGTCGGCCTGACCCATTAATCGACTGTGATTTTCATCCTCATCGCATGCTTGGTTGCGCACGCCGTCCCGCAACCCGCACCGATACCCGCAACAGTCCACATTGAAGCCACGGTGTCAGACGACCTGCGCACCATTTCGGGCACCATCGTCGTTCCGCAAATCGACGGTGTGCAGTGGGTCGATTTACTCGAAAAACTTCCGATTCCGGCGGGCGACCGAATGCAGCATCGGACGTTCCCCGTCCGCCCCGAGCAGGGCACGTTGACGCTGGAGGTCGCGTCGGAAACGCAGACGGAACAGCGCTTTCATACCGTCCTTCCTCGGCGATTCGGTGCATCCGGCGTTGTGCCACGGCGGGGTCTTTTTGCAAACGGGTTGTGGCACCCTCACCCGGCCTCAGACGGTCAGCCAGCGGTGGTCAACTGGGACGTCACGTTGACCCTTCCAACCGGCAGCACCGGCGTCTTGAACGGCGTTGTGGCCCAAGAACGGCTGCACTACAGCGGAACAGCGGACCGCCTCTCACTGGCTGTCTTGCACAACGCGCGCGTCCAAACGATTCCCATTGCCGACAATGTGAACATGACCCTTGTCGATGCCGGACCTCGACGGATCCGGCGCGACTCGCGCACCATCGCACTTGCGATGAAGGCCCTCGACCACACCAACGCCGCGAGCTTTACCGTTGTCGAAACCCCTCTGCGTCGCAGACTTTTGCGCATTGGGCCATCCACCCTGTTCATGTCCGATCGCGCACTTCGGGTCACGCCTCCCGAGTGGGGCCTGCACGTTCCTGCGCTGCAACAAGGGTTGCAGCGCGCCTCCTTGCGCATCGCCGACCCGTGGCTCCGCGATGTGGCGGGAAGCGCATTGGTCATGGGAATCGAACCGGACCGTCCGCCGCCGGCCGTATCGAATCTTCTGCCATGGGTTCCACGGATTGATTCGTTCCTGTACGACGGCCGGGTCCCGTTCGGATCCGAAGCGTTGGATGAAGGTTGGGCTGTTGACCACATCGAAGACGATGCGCTTGAAATGCTTGGGCCGGCCACGCCCGCATCCACGGCCGCCTGGAAGCTGGGTGCGCGGCATGGAACCGACACCATTCAAAAATGGGCCACCGCCATGGCATCGGGGGCGTCCGTGGACCACGCCCTCGATGCGAGCGGACTGACGAGCACGGACTTCTCGGCCGCGCGAGAAGCAGCACCCATCACGGACATCCGTGTGGATGTTGCGCGAACGCAACGGGAGTGGGAGGTTCGACTCAGTCGCACGGCACCCGTGGATGCGCGAGCCGAGCCCGTTCCGTATGTGTTGAACGGAGAGAGGGGCCTCTGGATAACAGAAACCGGCCCCAGCTCGGAGACCTTTACGTTGGACGAGAAGCCCAAGACGGTATCGCTCGACCCAGAACAACGGGTCCGACAGACCAATCAGCAAAACGATGCGTGGCCCCGGCCCGTCAGCTTTACCCTTACCGGCAGCTTGTCCGAGATCAGCATCAACCAACGGCGTCTGACCGGCTCGTTGTTCATGGTGAGGCGGAACCAGCGCTCCAGTCGGTGGATCCACACGATGCTTGTGCAGACCAACCCCATCGAAATCGCCAGCACGTTTTACAGCCTGAGCTACGAGTTCGGTCGCAAACTCGATCAGCGCAACCGAATCTGGCGCGCATGGACCGGCCCCTCGGCCTCGATTCTTGAACCCGCCTTTCGCGAATCTCGAGACGCTCGGTACGCCATCGACTACCGAGGTGGTCTGCGCATCGACACACGAGACAACTGGCCGTTTTCACGCCGAGGGTACCGGTTCGCAGCGGCCATCAGCAACGGATTCATTCCGGGTCAAGATGACCAGTGGCGGGCTTGGTCGTCGGACGCCACCGTGCTGGTCGACCTGCCCGGCCCCTTGGTTTGGGCCAACCGATTCAAAGCCGGCGCGACAACCTCAGAGGTGGCTCACCGCCAGTTCAGCATCGGGGGCAGCGCGGGTGTCCAAGGCGTTCCCATCGATGTCTACTTTGGGCAAGCGCAAACCTACGCAACCACCGAGCTCCGGTACCGGCCGGTCCGCGATGCATCGATTCCAATGGGTCTGTGGTGGCTCACAGCATTCCAGGTGTCCGGGTCCATCGAGGTGGCGAAGATGGACGATGCAACCGCGGCTGGCTGGACGGTTGGACTGGCCACTGTCTATGACTTTTGGGGTCAGACCCCGTCCATCGCTGGCATATGGATTGCACGGAGCATCGATTACGGCGACTTCTCAGGCCCCTATCCCGTCCAGGTATACCTGAAGGCTGGCCAAAACTTCTGACGCCGCTGAGTCGAGACCCCGTCGGCAAAACACCACGCATCGACCGAAGCGGACCAAGCGCACGCGACGGGGATTCGCATGCTGCGGCGGAAGGGCGTTGGGAACGACAACCCGGATCAACAATCCTGAATTTCAAGCGTAAACCGCCGACTGCACGACCCAGCCGGCCAATCATCGGCATAAATTCGGACCGCCCAGTCGTCCTCGCTTCCATCAAACAAGTCACCGGTGTGTTCCACCGTAAGCCGGCCCGACCCCATTGCGACGTCGGTCGGGTGGGAATCGCCAAGCTCGTACAGTTCCAGAACGAACGACCCTGTGAACGGCATTGGACTGACGGAAATCGTCAGGTCGACATTATCGATTCCCCAGTCGTCGCCGGCATCGAACGTGAACCAATCCTCGTCGCCCTCCGAGTGCAGTGTCAGGCTGGTTGTGATCGTCTCGCAGCCTTCCAGAATCCAGCCATCGTCGATGCGCCCCAAATGTGAAGCGGTGCCCAACTCATCGTTCGACTCGAGTTCATCCCAGTCGTCCTCGTTGACCATGCCGTCGCAGTCGTTGTCCCGGTCATCGCACACGTCCTCCTCGCCGGGATTGGTGTACGGGTCAGCGTCGTTGCAGTCGCCTTCATTTTCGGTATACCCATCCAAGTCACCGTCATGGTCAAGGGGGTCCCGAACCTCCAAGATGGTCATGTCTGCGGTGGTGTTGCCATCCACATCCGTCGCTGCCAGCGTGATGGTGTGAAAGCCAGCGGACAAAGCGGTCTCGACGCTGGTGTCGCCAACCGGGTTTGCCGGAACGGTGCTCAGCTCACCATCGATGTCGCTCGCCCACACCACAGACAGGTCGGTCGGAAACGTCACGTCATCGCTGACCTGCCCCACCATTCGAATGATGTCGGTGTTCCAATACCAGTCATCCGGCCCCGGATGCGTGATCAGCACACTCGGGCGCGCATCCGCGACCACCTCGATGGTCACCTGTGCCGATTCTTGGTTTGCGTCGCGGTCGACGGCGCCCAGGGTAATCGTGTGTGTTCCTTCGCTGAATCCCGCGACGTCGACTTCAACCACGCCAAACTCGGACGGACGACCTTCCCAGAGGAGTCCGTCGCGGCTGGAAATCACGGTGCAGTCCAAGGTTCCCCAGGGCTGCTCGTTGTCGGTCACCATGCCGATGATCGTGACCGGCTCTGACTGAAGAACCGCAAGGCCGTCCGCTGGACCATCCAGCCTCACGCTTGGTCCGTCCTCACGGCCAACACCAGAGCCGCCGACCGACACCGTGACGCTCATCGCGGCGGACTCGCCGTTCGAATCTGTCGCCGTCAAGGAGACGGTGTGCGTTCCTGAGGACAAGATGCTCGAATCGAAAAACACCAGACCAGCGGCATCAGCGGGATCATCATCCAATGGCCCATCGACGCTGCTCTCCCAGGAAATCGTGAGTTCATTCGCGTCATCTTGGGAGTCAACCACCAACCCTTCAAACCGCACGGGCTCCCCGAGGTCAAACAGTTCGCCATCTTCCGGGCTCGTGATTTCAACGCCCGGCGGCGTGTTGTACACGCTCACTTTTTGTTCGGAACACGAGGTCAGCACCACTCCGCCCAACACAAACAACCAGCGACTCATGATGACTCCTGCATGGCGTCTATACAGTAGACACAGAACCGTGGTTCGCCAAGCCCAAATCAGTGGTTTTCTACCGGACCGGGGCGACGGGCATTCGGCTGCGGCGACGGTTCATGATCACCGCGATGACCTGAGCCACTGCCCCGTAAAGATCTTCCGGGATCATCTCACCAACCTTGGCTGCAGCGTACAGCGCTCGGGCGAGGGGTCGGTTCTCAATTGTTGGCACGTCGTTCTTTCGCGCTTCAGCCTTGATCTTCATCGCGAGGTGGTCGACCCCTTTGCAGATCACAATTGGGGCTGGGAACTCATCAGGGCGGTACCGGATCGCGACTGCATAGTGCGTGGGGTTTGTCACGACGACATCGGCACGACGGACCTCACCGATCGCCTTGATGCTGGCGATCTCACGCTGACGGGCCTTGCGGGCCGCACGGAGATGCGGGTCCCCCTCGGTGTCTTTGTTTTCCTCTTTGATTTCCTCGAGCGTCATCATCATCTTCTCTTGGAGTTGGTACCACTGGTACGCGTAATCCAGAACGGAAATGACGAGCGCAATGGGCAGTGCGCGTGCGACAACCAACATGGCCATCTGGTAGTGGACCTCCAACAGCCCTTCCACCGTCATGTAGGTCATCTCCGGCAGTACGCCGATTCGGTCTTCGAGGGCCGTCCAGATCATCCAGCCGATGAGTGCAATCTTGATGACGCCTTTTGCCAGCTCCACCAATGGCTGGGAAGACAGAAAGATGCGCTTGAATCCGGGCAGCGGGTTCAGCTTGGTCAGGTCAAATTTAATGGGTTCCTTCGGAATGGCGCCCCGGCCTTGAATCAATCCGGTCAGCGCCGCTGCGAGCCACATGATGATCATCGGCCCTGCAAGAATGACCACCAAGGAGGACACAAACTCGTTCGCAATGTCCATCACGATCGGAATGGTGAGGTCGCCCTCGGGAATGGAACTGAAGGCGCGGCTGAACACGTCCTTGATTCCAAACGCCATCTGCTGCATGAACATGGCGAGTACCAACACGGCAACCACGAGCCCCACTGTTCCCGAAACCTCTTTTGACTTGGGTACCTCACCGCGCTCGCGGAACTGTTGCCTGCGCCGCTCGGTGGGTTCG
>JAYZVA010000045.1:0-22812 GCA_036156175.1 Myxococcota bacterium | reverse complement strand
ACGCGGACCCAGCGTGCGGCATCAGACTACGCGGCCCGGGTCAGGCGCAACAGGGTGATCTCTGACTGGACGCCCACGCGCATCGGCGGACCCCAGTAGCCCGTGCCGCGGTTGACGTAGACCCAACCACGGCCGAAGGCGTTGAGCCCGCGGTCAAACACGTGGGCGAAGCGCACCAGGAAATTCCAGGGGAACATTTGCCCACCGTGGGTGTGCCCGCTCAGCTGGAGGTCAAACCCGAACGGCTCGGCCTCGATGCAGCTGTTTGGTTGATGGGCAAGCAGGATGCGCACATCGTGCTCGGGCGCATCGGCCATCGCAGCAGTCGGGCTGGTCTTGTGGGCCGGGATGATGCGACCTGCACGCAGGTCGGTGACGCCCGCGATCAGCAGCCGTCCGGCGCCGCGTTCGACGACGCGATGTTCGTTCAGCAGCACGGTTGCGCCCAGTTCCTTCATGCGTGCGCACCACGACAACGCCCCCGAGTAGTATTCGTGGTTTCCCGTCACAAAAAACACGCCGTCCGATGCCGCCAGGTCTCCCAGCGGTTGCACGCCGGAATCGAGGTGGTCGACCGAACCATCCACCAAGTCGCCGGTGAGGGCCACCATGTCGGCTTCCAGTGCGTTGACGGCGTCCACCACCGTTCGCGCAAAGTCGGCCCCAATCGTCGGGCCCACGTGAAGGTCGGATACTTGGGCAATCCGATACCCTTCAAGGTCCGGGTGAAGGTCCTTGATTGGAACATCCACGGGGACGATGGTCGGCCGGCGCCGCGCCACGTGAACGCCCCAAGCACCAACGGCACCCGATGCAATCACGGCTCCGAGGCTGACAGCACCGCGCAGGAACGCCCGCCGCGATTCATCGACGTCGCCAAGGACCCGGTAGGAAAGCATCCCAAGGTCGCCCAAAACAAGCGCCGTGAACACCAATGAAAACAGCCCCATGCCGGCGTACACGAACCAGAAGAAAGGCGTGGTGATGGGCGTGGGACCGACCGACCGCATCACACCAAAGCTGGCGAAAATGGACGCGAAATGCACCAGCAACACGCCCCACACAAGCGCGGTCGCTCCGGTGCCCAATGAGCCGGTGAGCCGCATGCCGACGTAGGCGTACCCGGACCCAAAGACGGCCAATGAGATCACGAAAAACGCCATGTGTTCAACGCCCGCCTACGCGCCCAACCCAGCCACGTCCAGGAACCGATTCACGACCAAGTGCGCGGAGTCATGGGGACCCGGACTGGCCTCGGGGTGAAACTGCACCGCCGCGACCCGCAGTCCTTCGTGCTTGAATCCGGCCAGCGTCTGATCGTTCAGGTTGATGTGCGTGGGCACGCCGCCAGCGGCTTCGATGCCCGCGGTGTCGACGCAAAAGCCGTGGTTCTGGCTGGTGATCTCCACCCGGCCCGTCTCGAGGTCCCGCACCGGATGGTTCGCACCCCGGTGACCGAACCCGAGTTTGTACGTGGTGGCACCGAGCGCTCGGCCGAGCAACTGGTGGCCCAAGCAAATTCCGACAATGGGTTTCGTACCCACAACCTTCTTGACCTCTTCGACCATGGCATCCAGCGCTGCCGGATCGCCCGGTCCATTGCTCAAAAACACAAAGTCATTGCCGTCCATCCAGTCCTCCGCCGTGCTGTCCCAAGGGAACACCTCGACCCGAAGTCCGGATTCCTTCAGCAGGCGAAGAATGTTGGTCTTGACCCCGCCGTCCACGACGGCCACCGACCCGCGGGATGGAGTCGGATCGGCATACACGTACCGCGCTGCAGTGGACACCACCTTGGCGAGCCCACGGCCGGACATGCCGGGCCACGCTTCCAACTGGCGCACCAAGGCTTCGCGGCTGGTCCCGTCCGTTGAAATGGCGGCCTTCATGGCGCCTTTGTCACGGATGTGGCGAACCAATGCTCGGGTGTCGATGCCCTGAATGCCGGGCACGCCAGCCTCGCGCAGGTAGCGGTCGAGGCCCTCCGTTGCCCGGTGATTCGAGTACCGCCGCGACAACTCGCGAACGATGAATCCATTCACCCACACCTTCGCGCTCTCCGGGTCGTCCGCGTTGACGCCGTAGTTGCCCACGTGGGGGACCGTCATGGTGACGATCTGTTCGCAGTACGAGGGGTCGGTAAGGACCTCTTGGTACCCGGTCATTGCCGTGTTGAACACCACCTCGCCGACGCGCGTCGTCGATGCGCCAAACGACTCGCCAGCAAAAGACCTGCCATCTTCCAATAAGAGAATTCCGCCCACTTCGCCTCCCGCGGGCAACTACCCCGTCTTAGCTTGTTACGCGAGCCCTGAGGCGGAGGTTCATGTGCCCAAAGACACCATCAACGATGTACGCAACATTGGCATTGCGGCCCATATTGATGCCGGAAAGACGACGTTGACCGAGCGCGTGCTGTTCTACACGGGGGCGAGCCACAAGATTGGCGAGGTCCACGATGGTCAAGCCACCATGGACTACATGGCGGAAGAACAGGCCCACGGCATCACCATTACCAGTGCCGTGACCCAGTGCCCGTGGAAGGACCACATCATTCAGATCGTCGACACCCCCGGGCACGTGGATTTCACGATCGAGGTCGAGCGGGCGATGCGGGTGCTGGATGGGGCCATCATCGTGCTCGATGCGGTCTCTGGCGTGGAACCCCAGACCGAAACCGTGTGGCGCCAAGCCAACCGGTTCGACATTCCCCGGGTCATCTTCATCAACAAGATGGACCGCCCCGGCGCGGACTACGCACGGTCGATGGACACCGTCGCCAAGCGGCTCGGCGGCAACCCGATTCCGATCTGCGTTCCCACCGATGACCACACGGTGGTCGACCTCGTGAACGGCTGCGTCTATGCGTTTTCGGGTGATCGCGGCGAAACGGTCACCACCCTGCCGCTGACCGATGAACTGCGTGCTGCCACGGAGGAGCACCGCGAGACGATGCTGCTGAGCGCGGCCGAATACGACCCTTCCCTCGAAGACATCGTGCTGGAGGGCGGCGACGCTGACCCCGCGCAGGTGTGGGCCGCGCTGCGCGTCGGGACCATCGCCGGAGAGATCCATCCGTGTTTTTCGGGTTCTGCACTGCGCAACTGGGGGGTTCAGCCCGTGCTCGACGGCGTCTTGGCATTGCTGCCGGCGCCCAAAGACCGGCCGCCCACCAATGGCATCGACATCAAGAACGACTCGACCGAGCGCATCGAGATGGAGGACCGGGGCGCGCTCGCCGCGTTGGCATTCAAGGTCCAACTCTGGGATGGCCGGCGCCATGTTTTTGCCCGCATCTACCGGGGCACACTGAGCGCAGGCGAGAAAATTCGCATCGCTGGAACCGGCACGGACGAGCGGGTTGCCCGAATCTTCGACGTCAATGCGGGCTCCAAGCGGCGCATCGAAACCGCCCGGGCGGGCCAAATCGTGCTCCTGGCCGGCCTGAAACACGCCACCACCGGGGACACCCTCTGCCGAGCCGACCACGAGGTTCTGTTGGCTCGGATCGAGAGCCGCGACCCGGTTCTGGGATTGGCGATCGAGCCCGAGAGCTCTCGCGATGAAGACAAGCTGGTGGAAGTGATCGACAAGGTGTGCGAAGAAGATCCGACGCTGAAATTTCACGAAGACGAAGAGACGGGTCAGCGCATTTTGTCCGGCATGGGTGAGCTGCACCTGATGATCGTGTTCGAGCGCATCGAACGCGAGTTCGGCCTCAAAGTTCGCGCAGGCAAGCCCCGCGTGGTCAGCCGCGAAACGATCCTGTCTCCCGGTCACGCCGACTCACTGCTCGACCGAATGATTCGACTCAGCGCCGATGAAACCACGAACCTGAAAGCGCGGGTCGTGGCTCGCTGCACCCCGCTGGAGCGCGGCTCCGACGTCACCACGTCGATGGCCGACTTGCGCGTGCTCCCGGAGGGCAGCGAACTCAATCGGGCGCAGCTCGAGGCTGTTGAACTGGGACTCGCCGACGGTGTCAGTGCGGGACCGATCGAGGGATCCGCACTTCAAGACGTATCGGTGTCCCTCGAAACGGTGGAGCTGTTCGGGGACCAGAGCACGGCGCAAGCGCTGCGCATCGCCGTTGCTCAAGCGGTCCGTCAAGCAATTCGCGACGGCGATGCCGCCATCATGCGACCCCTGATGAAGGTCGCTGTTGTGGTGCCCAACGAGCAGATGGGCGGTGTGTTGGGCGACCTGCAGGCCCGCCACGCGATCATCTCCGGGACCGTCCAAGACGAAAACGTGGCAACCATTCATGGCGAGTGCGCGCTCGAACAGCTCCTCGGGTACACCACCGACCTGCGCTCCATGACCCAAGGGCGTGGTCAGTTCACAATGGAGTTTGCGCGGTTTGACGTGGGCTAAAGGGGTTTGAACAACCACCCTTGGTCCAAGGCGACCGGCGGGCTTGATTCGCTCACCTCCAGCCGTACGCCCGCTCCTTGCCGCACGGTCAAGTCGCCCGAGAACAGCAACTGGTGGTCCGTGCCCGAGCGAATTTCGATCGCACGATGACCCACCTCGAGCCGCACCGTTTGCTCCGCCGCGCCCGCACCCAACTGTGCCACGACCATGCCGTCTTCGTAGATGACGATCGCATCGCCAGACGCCTTGATGAACGTCACGGCGCCCACCACGATGTTCGGCCTCACGACGCGTTGCGGGGGAGCCGGTGCCGTGCCAAACGAGGTCCCGGCCTTCGCCCCATGGGTCAGGGAACGAATGCCGCTCGATGCCGCTCCAGCCGCAACCCCGGCAACCCCTGCCCCGGTCACCGCCGACGCCACTTGCCCCACGCTCGGTGGCCGACCCGCAGCATCGCGAAGTCCACGAACACCACGGGCCTCCGCCGAGTGCGATGCGGTCGCCCCACTGCTTCCGTTTGGAGCGGGACGGGGCACCGAAACCACGGCTTCGGGAACCGCCGAGTTGTCGGTTCGTGCACCCGACAAGACAAACGGTTCACCCCGCGACCATTGCACGCGAACATCGCTGCCATCGGCCACCACCAGCCGTTCTGAGTGCAGCGTGCGCCCCGAGAGGTCCTGAACGGTCAAGACACGACTGCCGGCTTGGACATGGGGGATTGCGCACCGAGTGGTGCCCACGCAGGCGGGCACAACTACGCCGTCGATTGCCCACTGCACGGGTTCCGATGCGGTCACCACCACGCGGGATGCGGCCGCGGTGTCGGGAATCAGAGCGAGCGCTGTGATCAGTGCGACGGCGGCCCTGTACACGGTAGCTACAGCGCCCGTTTGACGGAGTAGTTGGGGCCAAACCGAACGTTGAGATCCACCTCCACTTCCTGGCCACCGAATCCTCCGGCCTTGTCGTGCGCGCGCACCCGAACGGTGTTCACATCAGACGGAATCTCGATGTTCCGCTGCGTCCGCGTGAACGGCTGTTCATCCACATGCGGATTTCGGATTTGCTTGGTGAATGCATAGAACGGATCCGGTCGCACCGCCGTGCCGTCTGGAAGCACCACATCCCATCCGTCGGCAAAATCGGACCAGTCCCGATCGTTGTGTTGAACGGTCACGTGAAAGGTCCAGGTGCCATCCGATTCTTCGCGCGCGAACACCGCGGTCACGTCTGCATCGCCCACAGCCGTTCGTTTTTTGGCCGCCTTTGGGGCCTCCTCAACCGCAACTTCTGCATCGCTGCACGCAAGCAGGGCCAAGGCGACGAACGAGGGCGTGATCGGCATGGGTCAAGGGTACCTCAATGACCGCCGTTGCGTCGGCGAACCCACCAGGCCAGCCCGGCAAAAGCCCCAAAAAGAACGGCAACGAGGGGCACAGAAGACAATGCAACCACCCGTGATTCGTTCACCTTGCGGGTGGCGTCTTCGTCGCGCAGCGGGGCATTGCCCGAATCGGAACCCACGTAGACTCCCCGGTCACCATAAGCGTCCGCGAGGGCATTCAGAAACGCTTCATCGGGCACGATTTCGGCGAGCTCTGGGTCCCTCGACGTCACGCTGAACACGGTCTCCGCGGTGCCGTGGTCTTCCACCTTGATCCGCACCCGGTGCGCGCCTTCCTGCTCGGGAACAACCGAGGCCGACGCGGAACCCTGCGCGTCGGTGATGGCGTCGATGGGCGATCGTGCGCCATCGGGGGCTTCCACCCAACCCGAGATGCGAGCGCCCGCTACCGGCACGAATCCCGCATCCCGAACGCGCGCCGTCACCTGCAACGCTTCGCCCAACAAGAGGTTCTCCACAGACGGCTGAACCACGACGCGGCGGTCATCGGGATCCGCCACCAACCAGCGAAGCGCTCCCTTCCAGAAACGCAAGTAGCTTTGGTTGCCGCGCCCCTTGGCCGCCTCGGAGAAGGACCAGCGCCACGACGCATCGGTCATCAACGCCATGGTCCGACCGGCGCCCACTTCCCGAACCGCCAAGACGGGCATCCGTTCCCCTTGAACCGTGAGGGTCGGGTGGGTCAAGAGCGCTGCCGAGTCCCGAGCAAGTCCGCGATTCAAGTTCATTCCATCTTGCTCCGGCAGCGCTTCCCACGCGGCTTCGCTGTCGGACGGGGAGCCCGCGATTCGCGTCACGGGGTGACCACCGCCCGCGGCCGTCAATGCAGGACGAAACCCGGTCTCGTCCGCTGACACGCCCGTCAAGCCAAGGCGAACGGGCAGCACCTCGTCGATTGGCGTGCCCGCGTAGTCGCCCAAGTCGAAGCTTCGATCGCCGCCGATCATGACAAACGCACCGCCGTTGCGCACAAACTCAGCGATGTTGCCGAGCAGTCGGTCCGGCCCGTTCTCGAAATAGGGCTTGTAGTCGAAGTTCTGAAACACCACGACATCAAAGGTTTCGAGTTGTTCGGTGAACAAACGCTCGTACGGGAACGGGATCAGGGACAGCTCATCGGGATACCACCCCGCGCCGAAGTCTTGGTGGGTCCGGAGAATGAAGAAACTCACCAAGTCCACACTGGGGTCCTCTTTCAAGAAGAGCCGCAAAAACTTCTGGTCGGTGCTCGGGGAGCCGCACACCTGCAGGACGCGCGTGCGGTCCCGGACGACGCGGACCACCACCGGAAAGCGGTTGTTGCCGGGAACGCCGTCGTTGCCGGCCACCGGGATGCTCACCTCCCACACAAAGCGGCCCACCTCCGTCGGCGTCACCTCGAACCGCACCTCACCGCGCCCGTCGTCCCCCAAGGTGACCCGCGCGGTATCCACCAGTCGCCCCTCTCGGCGCAGCGTCAACTCCAGCCGCGCACCCGGTCGACCCCGAACCGATGCGTCCAAGTGAAAGGGGGTGCGAAGGAATGCAAAACCGCCCGAGCGCACCGCTTCAATGGCGTCGTCTTGAAGCGCAGCACCCTCCCCGACCTGCATCACCGTCAGCGGTCCCGGCAACGGCGGCACGGCCATGGAGCCCGCCGCGAAAGCATCCCGCAGCCCGCCGCGATCGATGCCATCCGTCACCAGGACAATGCTCGCCAGTTGCTGGCCGAGATACCGATCGGCCACGGCTTCCAGCGCCGCCCCAATGTCGGTGCCGCCGGCCGAGGAACGCCCATCGTTGGCGGTGATCAGACCGTCCCCGAAGGTCAAAACGGTCGCATCATCGCCAAACCGTTCCACGATGGCGGCGGCCTGTTCGCTCCGGCTTCGACCCCCATCGGACACCCGCATCGACCGACTGGCATCCACCAACATCACCGAAATGCCGGGCTCTTCGCGACCGGTTTCTTCCGCCCAGTTGGGGTCGGCGATCGCCCACAACAGCGTGAGCATCGCCCCCAACCACAAGGCCAATTCTTCAACGCGGCGGGTGCCTCGGCGCCGAACGGCCCAGAACAAGACCCCAGCACACACGACGGCCGCCGCCGCCGTCGCGGCGGGGTCGCCGCTCCAGACCAAGACGCCGTCTTCCGACAGCCGCCCTCCAGTCAGCCACTGCATCATTCCAGGCGCCCCCCACGCATCAACTCGACCACGTGCGCGATGTCGTGCTTGTAGTTGGAGGTGAGCGCGTACAGCACGAGATTGATCGACAACTTTGTCGCCTCTCGCCGTTGCAGTTCCCCCCCCACCAGTGGCGTCCGATTTCGACCATCGGCCGTTCTGTCCAGCGCGCCCGACAGGTCGGCGGGACACATCATCAGCGGGGTGGTCGGGCCCAGCTGAATGCCCTCCAGAACTCCCGTCCCCCGCGTTCGACCCACCGGCCGGTCGAGGAGAAAGAAGCTGCGGTACACGGCGTGGTCGCCCGCCAGCGGCGATAGCGGTCGGGTCGGAAAAATCCGTTGAGAGATGCGACGGACCGACGCCGCAAATGCGCCACGCCCGGTCCCACTGGCGTCATCAAACAGCAAGAAGCCACCGTACGAGATGTAGTTTCGCAGCTGGCGAATCGCCGCATCGCTGAACTCGGGCAGCGCCCCATCGCCCACCAAGACTGCGAACGGGTGCTCGAAAAGGGCGGGATCATCGGGCGCGACGCGAACGATGGCCGGATCGGCCTCGATGCTGGTCGCTTGAATGACCTCGTGGAGCATCCGGCTCCAGGCCTCGGGGCGATGGATGCTGGCGCCCGGCACTTCCAGTTCCGCGACGTTGAACAAGCTTCCCGAGCCGAGACCAAACGCAGGCCGCGGAACCATCAACGCGGCCATGCCCGCAACAACCGACCGGCGGGTCCATTCAGGCGGCATGGAGGCCCTCCGTTCGGCGCGAGACCGTCACCACGGCCACCGCCAGGGCCAGCGCAAGCCAGAGCGCGTACCGGTCCAGGGGCGCCGTGTGCATGAACCGCTCGGGGTCAATCTCGGCCGAGGTCTTTGCCAAGCTGTTGTGCCGACGCACGTCCGACTCGGCCCCGTCCATGTTCACGGCAATGGACGCCAAGGGTGGGATCCCGGGGCTCATCACCCGATGGGCGCCGGCCTCGTTGGGAACAAACCGAATGGTGCCATCGATGAGCGTTGTTGGCACCGGGCCACTGGGGCCCTCAACGGTGATGGCCGCCATCGACGCCGGTACGGGGACGACGATTGGTCGCCCGACCGTCCCGACTTGCGTCAAGCTGGCCTCATTCGACGGCACGCCGAGCACCCGAACCAAGGATTGAACCAGGGGCATGTACACCGACTGCAGGGGGAAGTTGCCCCAGTCGGCATCGATCGAACCGGTCAACAACAGCACGCGACCCTTGCCCACCTTCCGTTCAATCAACAGGGGCATCCCTCCTTCAACCGACATCAGCGTCTGAACTTCATCCGTATCGGTGTACGGGTCAACCGTGAACACCCGGTGCCATCGGATGCGCGAGAAGCCCGCGAGTCCCCCGCGGGCAAACGGTGCAAACAAGAGGCGCTCTGTGTCCGGGACCGCCGTCGCACGACCCGGCTCCCCCGCCGCGGCCAACGAACGGGGACGCCGAAGCGGCGTTGGAAGCAACTGGGCCAGCGCGGCGTTCGTTCGATCCGCGGACACGTTGTCGCCCATGGTGAGCACCAACACGCCTCCTTGATTCACGAACTCCACCAAACGGTTGGCCCAAGGTCTTGGGTCGGCGACATTGGTCATGAACACGACGCGATGCAGTTCTGGGTCCAGCTCGGCCACGCCAGAGGGCGCGGTGATGTCGGGGAGAACGCCGTTGCCCATGCCACTGAGCCGGCCCCAGGGCGCGAGCGCCCGCTCCAAATAATAGGTCTCGGAAGCGACCGGTGTGAGGCCCGGATCCCCTTCGACCACCAACACCCGACTGGCACCGATGGTGGGCAGGTGAAAGCTTCCCACGTTGTCGGCAGCGAGGCGGTCGTCGTCGATGCGCACAGTGCCAATGCCCCCATCGGCCACTCGCGGCACGGTGAAGGCTTTCGTCGCTTCCCCACCGGCATCCACCTGCACAAACGCCGTGATCTCCACGCCTTCGGGCAGCACAACCCGAGTCGGAACTTCCATCGACTCGGAACCGAAGTTGGCCACGGTGACCGTCACGGTCCCGCCCTCGGGACCGCTGCCGTAGCTGGCCGAAACAACTGCTGCGTTCCCCGGGTCCTCGGAGTGGACGGGTCGCGGCACCAGGGCGCCGCCCTGCTCGGTCAAGAGCGCAATCTCTGCCTCAGCGCCTTCCACAACGCCTTGACCGGCTTCATCGGTGTAGACCAAGACTTCGCCGCCCGCACCCGCGAGCATCTGGCGAGCAAGCCGAATGGCCCCTTGCAGGTCCGTGGCGTACGGCGTTTGTTCAATCGCCTCAATTTTCGCGACGACCGCCGCGTGATCGGACTCCAAGCCGTCCGTGAGCTTCGACGCGGTGCCACCGACGCGAACGACGCCGACTCGGGTGGAGCTGGGCAATGACTCCACCAAGTCCACCGCATCCCGCCGCGCCCGTGCGAGCAGTGTGCCGCTGTCGGCGTCCCGAAGCCCCATCGACATGCTGTCGTCGACAACCACAACCAGCGCCTCCGAGCCGCCGAACTCCGGAACTGCCCCGGGCCACTGCAGCTGGGGACGGGCCACCGACACGACCACCGCTGCAACCAACAACGCTCGAAGCAACAGCAACAGCTTGTCTTCAATGCGGCGCCGCCGGCGAATGGTTCGGGGAAGCCGCTCCAACAGGAACATCGCGCCGAATGCCTGGCGGCTGTCGGGGCGCCGCCGAATCAGGTGAGCCAACACCGGAAGCGCGACCATCGCCAAAATCCCCAGCGCCAGCGGCGCGCCCCACGTCATCGTCATGGCCGGCCTCCAAGGACGGAGGCAAGCAGAAGATCCAGTGGGCGATCGATCGGCGCCAAGTGATGGCTGCAGCGATACCGACCCAACACCCCTCGAACCTCGGCCACGTAGTCATCCACCACCGTGTTCATCGCGTCTCGCAGGGTCTCGGGATCGACCGCGAGGGACGCCTCGTCTTCCGGCGAGAACAGGACCACGGGCTTTGCGTAGTCGAGTCCCCACTCGGCGGGGTCATACACGTGCACCACCCTGCAGTCGACCCCGCGGGCAGCCATGGCGCCCAGCGAAGGGCCCCACTTTGCGGGGTCTTCCATCAAATCGCTGACCATGATGGCCACGCTGCGCCGCGGGAGCTGTTCGCCCAAGCGGGCCAAGGCATCGTGCAAGTTGGCCACCCCCGCCGGGCGCACACTCGCCAACGCTCGAATCACGGCCGGCAGCGACCGGGGACCGGGCGGGATGCGGCCGCCGGGATGGCCGGTGCCCGCAACAATTTTCAAGCCCACCGGGTCTCCCCTGTTGCTCAGGAACACCGCCAACGTCGCCGCCATCGTGATGGCCGCACCAAACTTGCTCCGCTCGAGGTCGGGCGGGCCCTGCCCGGTGCCCAAATCGCCGCTCGCATCCACCACCAGCATCACGGGGACAATCGTCTCCGCCTCGTGACGCCGAATCACCAGCTTGTCGGTTCGAGCCGCGACCTTCCAGTCCACGTGCCGGATCGGGTCGCCCGGCGCATACTCTTTGTGATCCACAAACTCGATGTTTGTGGCAATGGTGCGGCTGGTGTGCCCACCATGACGCCACCCCTCAACGGCCCGACGAGCGCTCAGATGAAGCCGCTCGATGCGGTCGAGCAGCTCCACATCCCACGGCACCTCACTCACGGAGCCGCCACCTCAGCCAGGACCGCGTCCACGATGTTTGAAGCGGTCAGTCCCGCGGCCTCGGCCTTGAAGCTCAGGACCACCCGGTGGTTCAACACCGAATGAGCGACGGCGTCCACGTCGTGCACCGAGGGCACTTCGTGGCCGTGCAAGGCGGCGCGGACCCGCGCGCCCAGGGCAAGGAACTGACTGGCCCGGGGACCCGCACCCCAGCTGACCATCTCGTTGACCACTGCAACCGGCGACTGCCCCGGACGGGTGGCTCGTGCGAGTGCGACGGCGTACCGATGAACGTCCGTGCTGGTCGGCAACCGGCGCACCAGGCGCTGAAGCTGGAGCAGCGTGCCGCGGTCGATGACCGGCTCGACCGCGGCCGCAGTCCCGGTGGTCGTGCGCTCGACAATTGCGACTTCCTCGGCTTCCGAGGGATACCCCACGTCGATCGAAAACATGAACCGGTCGAGCTGGGCTTCCGGCAACGGATAGGTCCCCTCCTGTTCGATCGGATTTTGGGTTGCGAAGACCATGAACGGCGGCTCGAGCGCATGCGGCTGCCCCCCCACGGTGACGGTCCCCTCCGCCATCGCTTGAAGCAACGCGGCTTGGGTCTTGGCGGGGGCGCGGTTGATTTCATCGGCGAGCAGCAGATTGGTGAACACCGGGCCCGACAAAAACCGCATCTCGCGGCGGCCCGACTCGCGGTTTTCTTCCAGCACCTCGGTGCCGGTGATGTCGGTGGGCATGAGGTCCGGTGTGAACTGCACCCGACCGAACTCGAGGCCGAGTGCCTCAGCGACGGTGCTGACGAGGAGCGTCTTGGCGAGGCCGGGGACTCCGATGAACAGGCTGTGCCCCCCCGCAAACAAGCTGATCAGCATCGACTCCACCACCGCGTCTTGGCCCACGATTCGCTGGCCGATGGCGCGAGTGAGGTCGGCGCGCGCCCGACCGAGGGTGTCAAACAAGTCCGTGTCGTCTTGGTGTGTTGTGTCCATAAGTTCCTCGGTTAACGCGCCACTTCTGCGGCGCCTCCGGTCTGAAGAATGCGCAAGATTGCGCGATGCCGGTCGGCTTTCGATGTGTTCCCCAATGCAGCATAGTTGGCGATCAAGGCCTGCTGTACTGCCGCATCAAATGGATTCAGTTCGTGGGCGGCCGACCAAGCCTCTGCAGCTTTCGCCGGCTGCCCGATTCGATCGTAGAGCGCACCCCGGGTCTTCAACAGCGGGGTGAATTCCGGGTACAGCTGCACGCCGTTTGACGACACCGCCAGCGCTTCATCCACCCGGTCCAGCTCCGCCAAACATTGCGCCTCTCGCGCCAGCAACAGGGGGCTCGCGGGCCCATCGCCTTCCCCGGCTTTCCGGAACTCAATGAGCGCCGCCAGCGGACGGTCGCGTTCGAGGAGAAGGTCCCCCAACCGAGCTGCGCGCATTTTCGACGCATCCGTCGCGAGCAACGGATCCGTCTTGAAGTCATCCGCATCCGCGTCCAACACCACGGGAAGCGAGGCGACTGCGGCGCTGTCGAGGGCCTGTGTGGCCAACCAATCCGCCCACCCCGCCATCAACGCATCAAAATCGGGGTAGCCGGCCAACGATGCCATCACCGGCTCTGCGGCTTCGCCGTCTCGAATGCGGTCCATCGCCACGGCCAAGACGCCATCGCCGGCCCGCTCCAAAACGTGCTGCACCAGTGTCGCGACCTGCGCAAACGCCAGCGCCGCTTCGTCGCCCGAGTCCAGATAGGCCATCGAGTGCTTGAACTTTTCAAACGGCACGAATGCGTTGTTCTCCAGCGCACCGCGGAGCAGCGTCTGCTGGTGGACCGTGAGCACCGAGTCTTGGCCCGTGCGCCATCGGGATTCCAACAGCTTGGCCAGCCCCTCCTGCAACCACACCGGTGTGCGATCGGCGCTGCGCCAGGACACCACCAAGTGGATGTATTCGTGGGCAACCGTGTCCTTCCAGCCGTACCCACGCGCTTTTGAACGGGGGCTGGAGATCAACAGCCTCGACCACTTGCTCAGCGCAACCACGCCAGTCGTTCGCACTGCCTCTGGGGGCAACCCGCTCGCCTGAGTGAATCGGTACGCGGTCGGAAAAATGTCGAGCAGAACCGTGTGATCGGGCCCGCCGCCGAACAGCGGGTCGTAGACGGCCCGACTCCGCTCCATGACCTCCAAGGCCTCCTCTCGCAGCACGGCTTCGATGCCGTTGGCGTAGCGCACCCGAACCCCGTCTCGCGTCGACTCGACCTTGCCGCGGCTCGCGGCATGCGACCCGCGGTACGGGTTGGTCTCCCGCTGGGCAGACTCCAATCCAGCGGCTTCCATTTCATCCAACACAGCGACCGCTTCCGCGTAGCGCCCCTCCCGGAAGAGGGTTCGCAGGCGCAGCACTTGCGCGGCCTCGGAACGCTCCCCCGACGCCGAAATGCGGTCCCGCACCTCAATGGCGCACTGCAAATCGCCCACTTCAAGGCAAGCCAAGCCTTCCCGAGCACGGGCGCCGAGGGCGCTCGTCGCCATCATCAGCCAAACGCTACTGGCGAACCAAATCTTCATAAAACCGTGCCTTTAGACTCTCGAACTCTTCGGGAACATCCCCCGCCATTCCCTCCAGCAGTGCTTCGCGGTACGCCTCAGGCGTCTTGAACAGCTCGGGACTCGGGATCTCGGGTTGGTTCTGGGGCGCTTGGTTGGCCATCTCGTCGCCATCACTCCCGCCTTTCTCACCCTGCATCTGCCGCATGGCTTGCTGCATCTGCTGCTGCTCTTGCATCGCCTGTTGGAGGTGCTCCTTGGCCTCGCGAACCAGCCCCGATGCCTCGCGTTGGTGGCCCTCTGCAGCGACGGCGACCCCCGCTTCCAAAAACTCTCGGGCCGTCTCCATCGAGCCACCGGCGCTCTGCATGGCCGATGTGGCGTCGCCGTTCGCGGTTGGAATGGCACCCTCCACGGTCTGGACTTCATCCATCAGTTCGCGTTGCCAATCTTGCAGCTCGCCTTGACGCTCGGACGTCGCGCGGGTCGCCGCTTCCATCTCGGGGTTGGATTGGCCCGGTGCCTCCTCGAGGGCGGAAAGCAACTCCGCCATCTCGGCCGCGATCGCCTGGGAGGCCTGCACCTGCGCCTGCACTTGCTCGCCGTCGACTGGACCCGGTGGGCGCATTCGGTCGCGCTGGACAAACCCGCTTGTCAGGTCGGCATCGCGCTGCACCTCTCCAACCCGCAGCGCGGTTCCCTGCGCATCGCGGCCGCGAACGCTGTCCCGCACCCCGGCTCCGAGGGCAGCGAGCTCCTCGAGCCGCACCAGTGTAAACGGCCGCCACCCCCGCCCATCGCGGGTGCGGTTGCGGGCTTCCAGTGTTGCCGCCTGCAGGCGGTCGGCGAGGCCGTCAAGCGCGCGCCACAAATCCATCCGCTCACCGAACGACGCCCCAAAATCTTCCTGCATCGCCGCCAACTCTTCCGCCTGCGCATCCTGCTGCGCGCTGAGGGCATCCAAGTCCTCCATCAGCGCCTCGAATCGCTCTTGCATCTCATCGGCTTCGTCCGAGCCCCGTTGCTGGCGCTCCTCCAGGCTCTCGGCGAACTGGGCGAGCTGCTCGGCCAAGCCTTCCATCATTCGACGCGCTTCATCCAGACGGTTCTCCGAGAGCGCCTTCCGGATCTCATCCATCAGCCCACCGGCCTGGTCAAGCGTGCTGTTGGTGAAATCCCGGAGCGCCTCATCGCTCAGGTCCGAAGCCGCTTTTCTCAGTTGGTTCATCTGACGAGCGAGCCGGTCGAGCCGCGCGTTCAGCTCGGACGCATCATCGGTGGACTGCGCCTCATCCGCGGCGTCTCGTGCCGAATCGGCCGTCTTGCGCGCCATCCGCGTCAGCTCGCTGACGCCAACTTCGCGGATCATTGTGTCCAAGACAAAACTGGCGGTCTCGAGTTCGACGACGGTTGCCGCATGCAGGTTGCCAAAGGTCTTGATGTCTCCGGCAACCGGTTGTTGCCCCGCGGCCCCCACTTCGCGGTCGAAGGTGGTGAGCGTGAACCGGAACAAACTCGCGGACGCTTCCAGCACATCGGCGACCAGCATGCCGTCAATGCCGCTCGACGGAGCGTCTCCCCATTGATCCTCCATGATCCGACGCACCGGGTCGAAGCGTTCGGCGGCGGTCCCCGCCCAACGAACCAGCGCGGGTCGGGTGGACACGGGCGGCACCGGCTCTTCCAGGAAATCCGCGAGGGCCATCAGCATGGCGTCCAGCAATCGTTCGTAGTGAGCCGTGAGGTTGCGCCCATAGCCACGGGGGCCCAATACCGTGACCGTCAACGCCTCGCTTTCACCGCGGTTGCCCCCTTCGACCCGATCGTTGTCGACGGCGACCACGCGCACCGACACCACATCGCCTGCAGAGAGGCCAAGGGACCGCGGGGTCATCGACGCGATGCCGTCGAGGTTTACCGGGCGGTCGAGCGGCTCGCGAAGCACGTGCTCGGTGGCCTCGTTTGCGCGCACCACCTCCAGCGACACGCGCACCACGCCGTAGTCGTCGGTTACCTGCCAGCCAACACCCAGCGGGGTGTCCATCGGCGCCTTGATTTCCCCGCTCTTGGACAACACCACCACGGGTGGCGCGTCCGCATCCACCGTCAGCGCGAACCACGGACTGGTCGTCACCCGGTCCCCTTCGAACAGCAAAAATCGCCACTGCCCGCTGTCCTCCACGAACAGCTCACACTCGGCGTCCCGGCCACCGCGCAAGGTTCCATCCACCGGCTCCATGCCGTCCACCTCGATGGCGACGGCCTGAAACGCCGTCGCGGTGCGGGCCCGAACGGTGACGGCGGTCCCGGGCGGGGCGATGATTGTGCCGTCGCTGTTGGGCACCGATCGGGGCTCGAGTCCGGTGTAGGCGGGGTACACATATCGAAGCGAGATGTCGCCCACCACGGCGGCATCGGGCTCATCCGCGACCGTGGCGTCGGCCAACCGAACCGAGGCTGCGCTGGCCCCAAACAACACGGCCAGCGCATCGGCGGGCCCAACGGGGAGCCGGGCCCCGACGACCGCAACGAGTGCGCCCACCGCAACCATCCGACCCAACGGTTTGCTGGCCCGCGCAGACGGGTGGATCGCCTCGGGCCGGACCAACCGCACCGCACGTTCCGCGTGGTCGGCAGCCCGCTGAAGCAAGGGTTGCGACCACGCCGTCGTCGGGGCGTCGAGGCCCCGGTCCAGCACGGTCATCAGTCGCCCGCGCAGACCCGGCATGTGCGCTTCGACGAGGCGCGCTTGATGCCGGGTGGCCCCGCGCGGGCCCCAACGGTGGATTTTCAGCCAACCGATGAACGCTCCAGCGCCAACCAGTACGCCGATCAACCCCGCAGCCCCAACATACCCGACGGGCACCCCTGCCGAGAGCCCCAGCGCGGCAGCGAGTGCGGCAGCCGCCCCAAACGCACCAATGTTGGCCGCGGCTGCGACCACCAACAGCCGCCGGTCTCGTCGGCTCAGTCGCTCAAGGAAGCGCGATAGGGCTGCGTGGTGCTGTGGGGTGGGTTTCATCGTTCAGCCAGATTCCAGAGCGCTTGCGATGTCCGACGTCCACCGACAGACATGCATACCCCGTGGACGAATCAACAACCACGGCGGTTGGGGTCAGAACGAACAGATGCGCCAAGCGCAACGCTCGGTCCCGTACACCCCGTGATGACCAACGCCAGTCCTGCACGTCTACGCACCACTTCAGACACCCATCCGAACCCCTCAACTGAGCGGCTTCTTCCGGACGAAGCAGATTGAAGTGGGAGGCAATTGGACGGGCTGCCACTCGCTGATCTTCGGCCACCCATCCGCAGTCATCTGGGGGAGAACCGGTCCACTCAACGCGCGGCAAACTGCCGTACGGCTCGGCCCCCAGCTTCGCAACGAAGCGGTCTTCCGATCCGTAGTACCGCCCCGCAGTGTCCCCAAGATCGGCCCCACTGAGCCCAATCATCGCGGCGGTCACCACCCACCCGATGGGCCCCATTGCACTCAAGCCCATCCCCGCGAGACCCGCGATCGCCGGCGCCGTCACCAGCGCATGGCGCTCACCAAAGTCGTCAAAGGTCGCCATCAAGCCGTGGTGGGCACCCACCCAAAAGAGCAGCGCGACCGCAACGGGTGAGTGGCGGCGAAGCGCAAACAGAGCGGCCGCGGCCAGCGCCGCCGCCATCAGCGGCTGATTGTAGGGGTGGTACGGTGCCACAAACAGCGCGTTGGTGGAGAACGACAACGCCCTCTCGCCCGATCCGGGTAGCGCGCCCGGCCACACCATGGGCCATATGCACGCGGCCGTCAGCACGACACACGCGAGCCCGGGCAGCCACCATTCGCGCAGCCGCCCAAGCACGGACGCGCCGTCGGTGCGGACCAGGAGGATCAGCAGCGCCACGGCGAGCCCGATGGTGCCAGTGTCCATCCTCAGCGCCATCGATAGCGCAACGCTCAGCACCACAAGAGACCGCCATGGACCGCGATGCCCGCGAATCGAGGACGCAGCCCCATACAAGGCCACTGCGGAGAAGAAGTGCGGCAACATCACGTTGTAGGCGCTTGAAGACCACGCGGCATGAGCGCCGTGAACCACGAGCAGCAGCCCCGCGATCCATCCGGCGCGCTCCCCTGCCAGCCGGCCAATGGCCCCAGCCGATAATCCGATCGATGCCACGCCCACGGCCGCCATCAGCCCGACGACGACGCGCTCCGACTCCGGAAGCACCTGCCCCAACCCCCACCAGAACCACTGCATTGCGGGGACCATCACGGTTCCGCCGCGAGTCGGCGCCTTCATGCCCCGGAACAGATCCCAGTATTCGGCCTCGTGCCCATCAAACACATGGCCGGTCCAGGCCGGAATCCACACGCACCGCACGGCGAGTGCAACCGCACCGACAACGACCATGGCCACCGAACAACGCGCCTCCCCCCGAAGCCGCCACATCACGGCGAGCCAAGCCGCAAAGACGATGCCGACGGGCCAAACCGTCTCGATGGGTGTGCTCATTGCCATCCTTCCACGCGGATGAGCTGGTCTGCTCCCAAGCCGACGTCCTCCCCGACCTCGGCCCACTCCGCGGCATACGGCTTGAGAACCCGCGTGACCCGACCCACCATTCCAGTGGCTGGAGCGTAGTCGTACAACACCACCCACAACGTCCCATCCCGCTCCAGCACCTCCGATGCGACATGGTCGAAGCTGGCCGACTCCAATTCGGTGCTCGTGTGCAGCACCACGCCACCGAGGTCCCGGGGTTGGCCGTACCGGTAGTCTTTGTACTCGAACGGAACCGGACGGGCGAGCGAAGCGGCGTGCCAGGGTCGGAACCGCCACAACACGGGGCTGTGCGCAGACTTGTCATCGTCGGTCTGCAGCGCCGGTGAGACCAACCAAATGCTGTCGCCGTCTTTCGCTTCGGCAAGAGCGACATCCACGGCACGCGTGCGCTGCAGATCGTGAACGATGGACTGCACCCGCTGCGCATCATCGATGCCAAACCGCGCTCCTCGCACCGTCGTCAATCCAATGACGAGCCACAGCAGGGCCGGCTTTCGGGACACCGCCTGACCGACCGCCAACGCCGCGATGGGCGCAATCAACCCGTAATACGGACGCTGGTGTGCCGCGGCGGCGCCCAGTGCAACCAAAGCCAGCAACCCGACGGCCATGGAGCCCCAGCCCCACGCCAATGGGCCCCGGAGCCCCCACACGACAATGGGAATCAACAGCAGGCCTTCCAGTCCAACCGTGCTCGTGAGCAGGTCCAGCCACGCGGCCCAGTCCACATCGGGTTGCGCCCACGTGCTGCCCTGTCCCATGAGCCGAGTCGCGCCCCCTGCGATGGGCATGACGCCAAGACCCACCGCGGCAACGAGGCGCCGTGCATCCGCGCCCCGAAGGTGCACCAATCTCCAGCCCACAACGACCACCGCGCCCACGCCGGCCAAGAGGTGACTCCATGCCGCAAACACAGCGGCCGCCGCCAACAGCGGCCACGGACCCCGGGCAGAGACCATCAACAGCGCGATCGCCAGACTGGCCATCGGGTAGTTGTTGACCTCGGCGGCGTCCAGCAAGTGAACGGGTGCCGTCGCCAACACGAGGGCTGCCGCAATGCCGCCCGCCCGTCCAACCACCCACACCGCCGCAAGCGAGCACGCCGCGGAGAAGCCCATCCAGGCCCACGGGATCGGCGCCACCGTCTCCAAAACGGCTTGCACGACGCCCCAAGCAGGCGGGTGAAGCCCAACCCAACTGCCCAGCAAGGCCGATGGGTGACCGTCGCTCACGGCGACAGCGAGCGGTTCGGCGTATGCCGCGTACGCGAGCGTGATCTCATCCCAGCGGACGTGCATTCGCAACACCCGCAACACGGCGGCTGCGAGCAGCACGAGACCAAAAGCTACAGTGTGTCGGTTCACGCGAGGGACTCCAGGCCCCCGATGGTACCGCGGCGGATGCTGCCTGTTCAGTAAACGCGCACGACGCCCGCGACCGTTCCCTGAATCAGTGTGGTCTGATCGGGGCCGGTGAAGATCGGATCCATGGCGCTGTTCGCGGGCTGCAAGCGGATTCGATCGCCTTCATGGAAGTAGTACTTCACCGTCGCTTCCCCATCGACAAGGGCCACCACGATGTCCCCGTTCTTGGCGCTGGCTTGCTGGCGCACGAGCACCATGTCGCCGTCGTGGATGCCTTCTTCGATCATCGAATCGCCCCGGACTCGGAGGGCAAACGTGGGCCCAGAACCACGGAGCAAGTCGGCATCAAAGTTGATCACCCGTTCCTGATTTTGTTCCGCCAGAATCGGCGCGCCGGCGGCCACGTGGCCCAGCAGCGGGATCTCAAGCATGTTCTCGTTGGAGTGCATCGAGCGCGACTTCGCAGTCAGCTGAATCCCCCGGGCCACACCGGGCGCGCCCTCCAGTTTTTTCACGTACCCTTTTTTGACCAACGCCTTCACGTGGTCGGACACGCCGTTGGTCGATGAAATCCCGAGTGCATCGCCGATTTCCCGATACGAAGGCGGAAGGCCTCGGGACTCGATGGTGCTGGCGATGAAGTCAAGCACGTCGGCTTGGCGCTGCGATAGCTCGGTCATGAAACACTCCGGTTGTGGGGACATCCCTACCCTACTGAACAGGAGTTCATCTGGCAAGCTGTTCAGTCAATTTAACCCGGGATGTCCCACAGCCCGTGCACCGCGTGGACCCCTGCGACGGTGAGGCCAAGCCCCAGAATCGTGACCACCACGGCGCTCATTGCGGGGAGGACTTGGGTCACAAACCGGCCATTCACTTGGTTGCGGATTCGTCCGCCGACGGCGATGACGGTCACCGCGACGCCGGTCACCACTGCGGCGAGGCCCAGCGAGAACACCGTTACCAAGACCAAACCAAATGCGATGCGGTGGAAGCTGATGGCCGTGAGCAAAAGCACCAACGCCGATGGGCAAGGCGCCAACCCACCCGAAACGCCGAGCGCAACCAGGTCGCGTGGAGTCCGAACATCCGCAATTTCCCGGGCGTGGGCCGCGGCGTGCGCGGCTTCGTTGCCCGCATGGGGACCGTGATGGTGGTCGTGGTCGTGGTCGTGGTCGTGGCCGTGGTCGTGGTTGCGCGCTGGAGGCGGGGCGTCCGAACGAAACACCCGATGGCGGACCAACTGAATGCCCACCCCCAAAACCAGCAGACCGCTGGCCAGCTCCATCCACGGGAGGATTTGCTCCGTCGACATCACCTCTGAGAGCATCAACGCAACGCCCCCCAGCACAAACACCGTCACGGTGTGGGTGGCCGTGACAATCCCCCCCAGCATGAACGCATGCCGGTAGGTTCGCCGTTGCCCGAGCAGATACGCCGCCACCAGCGCCTTGCCGTGCCCCGGCGCAAACGCATGGGCGGCACCAAGGACCAACGCCATGAGCAACGCGAACCACACCGCTTTGGGCGTGAGCTCACCCTTCACCAGGCTGGACAGGACGTCGGGCTCGGCGGTCGACAACGCGCGATTTGAGGCGGTCAACTCGCCGTTCCCCGCCCGCTGCACGCCGCGCTGAAGTGCCGCACCCACCGCCGTCCGAAGGCGAAACGACAAGCGGAGTTCGCGCTCGGCCTCATCGCCAAGCCACGACTCGCTGCGGTCGGACACGATGGTTCCGTGATGGTCGACGTCGAGCTGGCTCGATGCATCGAGGATCACGCCCGCACCCACCATGACGGTGGTCGAGAACAACGCGGGCTCGTCCGGGCGGTTTCCGTTGATCAAGTTCAGCGTTCGGGCCCCATCCGGCATCTCCGCCGTGGCGCAAAATCGGTACGAAATGAATCGCGTGTCCCCCTGACCACTGCCTTCGGCGCACGGGGTGCGCACCCACCGAAGGCGCTCGCCATTGATGAGCAACCGAAGCCCATCGGTCAGTTCCGACTGGACTGCTTCCGTATGCCGGTCTTGGTCGCGTTGGGTGGGCGAGTCGATGTCCGCCATGAACACCCGCAACTCACGCAAGAGCTCGGGGGTCGGGATCTCGAGCAGGTACGCCACTTCCACTCGGTCGGCGTGCAGCGCGACGTTGGTTTTGTGCCCGTACAACGTGCTCCCGAATGGATGAGACCACGCGGAAGCCATGACCAGCCAGCCAATGAGGAACATGCAGCCCTCTATCATGTGTTATGGGAGAGCGATGCGCAGAACACGGCAAATCTCCAGCGGCGGATTCTATTTCACCCCTCTGAGCAAGATGGTGCTGATCGCCCTCGTCAGCGTGTACATCCTTCAGTTGCTGGCAGAGAGTTGGCTGGGCCTGCCGGTGATTCGCACCCTTGCCTGGATGCCCTTCGGTGCCGGGTTCGAACCGTGGCAGCCGTTCACCGCATTTCTGCTCAACGGCAGCCCAACACGGGCCTTCTTTGACTGGCTGTTCATTTTCTTCATCCTTCCCGCGGTCGAACCCATCTTCACCCGCGAGCAGCTGAAGCGGTTTGCCCTTTTCAGCTACCTTGGGTGCATCGTGTTTGGATTCTCGTTGCTGCTGCTCGGTGCGGTCCATGTTCGCGGCGCTTGGTTGGGAATCGAGCCCCTGCTCGCCGGTTTGCTGGTGCTGTTTGGGCTCAGCCGCCCGAATGCCACCATCTTGCTGATGTTC
>JAYZVA010000044.1:0-41734 GCA_036156175.1 Myxococcota bacterium | reverse complement strand
GGTGTTCCCGGATGTGCCGCAGCGCGCCGTCGATGGCGTCGAGGGGTTGAATGGCGTGGGTGCCGCGCAGGGCGTCGATCACCCGAAGCCGGCGGTGGGTCTTGGGCTCAACCACGACAATGGGCCGCTTCACGTCGATTCCCGCAGTCGCTGGACCACCCGCTCTCCGTCGACCGGATGCCCGGTGAATCGCTCAAAGGAGAGGGCACCCTGGTGGCCCAGCATGCCCAAGCCGTCGTGAAACCGGCGGCCGGACGCAGTGACTGCGCGTTCGCAGGGGGCGGGCGTCATCCAGTAGTTGATGTCCACCCACGAGGCCGATGCCGACAAGGCGGTGGGGTCAAACCCCGCAATGGTCGTCCCGGCCATTCCGGCGGTGCAGTTCACCACAAGGTCCGCACCGCGGGCCGCCTCGGCAAACGCGGCGGGCGTCAACTCGCCCGCGCTCAGTTGGGCCCCCGGGTGATGCTCGGCCAGAGACTCGATGGCCCGATGGGCCCGGAGTGGGGTCCGGTTGAGGATCGCGACCGAACGGGCTGCCCGCTGCAGCAGGCTGGAGGCAATGGCGCGCGCGGCCCCTCCCGCCCCCAACAGCACCGCGTTGAGTCCTGCCGGTGCCGGCCCGCCCTCGGCGAGCAGTGCTCGAATGAACCCCTCGCCGTCGGTGTTGTGTCCCGCAAGTCGCCCGTTCGTGTTCACCACCACGTTCACCGCACCGGCCCGGCGCGCGGCACCGGAGACCTCGTCGAGAAGGGGCAACACCCGTTCCTTGAAGGGAACCGTCAGGTTGACGCCGGCGAGGTTTTTGTCGCGGATCAGATCGGCGATCCGGTCGGCGTGCGTCGGGTCGACCGGAATGGCGATGTACACCGCATTCAGGCCGAGTTCGGCGAACAATGGATTGTGGATGCTGGGCGAGAGGGAGTGGTCAACCGGGTGGCCCACAATCCCAAACACGCGGGGTGGCGCGCCAGGGTTCTTCGCGGCGCTCACGTTCACTCGACCAACATTCCGCGGGCCCGGGCCACATCGCGCTGGATTTGCTCAATCAGGGCGGCTCGCCCCGAGAACTCGGCTTCGCCGCGAATTCGGCCGATGAACTCGACCTCCATCTCCGACCCGTACAGATCGCCGGAGAAATCGATGATGTGAACCTCCATCAGGAATCCTTGGCCGTCGAACGTTGGCCGCGTTCCCAAGTTGGCCACGCCGTTTCGCCAATTGCCGCCGTCGGTTCGAGCCCGCACGGCGTAGACGCCATCGGCCGGCATCAGTTCCGCATCGGTCTGGAGGTTGGCGGTTGGAAATCCAATGGTGCGGCCCCGGGCGTCGCCGTGCACCACGGTGCCCCGAATGCGGTGGGCGCATCCCAACAGGGCGGCGGCGGCCTCCACTTGTCCGGCACCGACCGCTGTTCGAATGCGGCTCGAGCTGACGGTGTCGCCATCGAGCTGAAGGGCTTCGACTTGGTGGACCGGAACAGTGGGGAGCGCGGTGCGAACCGTGTCGACGTCGCCCTCACGCCCTCGGCCAAAGCGAAAGTCGTAGCCCACCACCAGCTGGACGGGGCGGATTCGCCGGCTCAACACCTCGTCGATGAACCAGCTTGCGGGGTGCTGGGCAAAGGATGGGGTGAACCGCTCCACGATCACCTGGTCGACGCCCAGCTCGCCCATGATTCGGACCTTGTCGGTCCACGACTGAATTCGCGGCATGCGGCCATCGGGCGACAGCACGACCCGCGGAGGGGGGTCGAAGGTGTAGACCGCGGACGGGGCTCCTTGCTCCCGGGCATGCTCCACCAGGGTGTCGATCAAGTGGCGGTGTCCCAGGTGCAGGCCATCGAAGTTTCCGACGGTCAAGACCGGACGGGGCCCGTCGGACGGAAATGCAGCGGAGCCGGCAATGACGGTGGGCATCGGCGGGATCTATCCCAAAGTCTCGCTACGCGCTCAGCGTCAACTGGGGTTCGCCATACAGATACCCCTGCATCAAATCGACGCCCGCTTCGGACAGCGCGGCCGCCTCCTCGGGCGTCTCCACTCCCTCCGCGACCACTTCGGAACCGGTGGCCTCGGCAAAACTGCACAGCAGGTCCACCAACCGCCGTTTGTGATCGTCGGTGTTCACGTTGCGGACGATGCTCATGTCCACCTTCATGAAGTGGGGCTGGAGCTCGGCCAGCATCGACAGCGCGGCGTAGCCGGAACCCAGGTCGTCCACGGCGATCTGAAACCCCATCTGCTTGACCCGCTCCAAGGCCCCGCTCCAGGAGAAGTTGGCGCCCACTTCACTCCGCTCCGTAATTTCCAACACCACCCGATCGGACCAGAACTGCAGCACCTCCATTCGGGTGCTGAGGGCGGTCGCGTCGATGAGTTCTTGGGGATGGAGGTTGAGGAAAATTCGCGTTGTGTCCGGCAGCCGCATCAGCCACTCGGCGGATCGGGCGACAACCACCGATCCCAACTCCCGAAGCATCCCGTGGCGCTCGGCGGCGGCCAGCACCGGTCCGGGACCGTCCAGGGTGGGATGCGAGGATCGCAAGAGCATCTCGTACCCAAAGATCGCGTTCGTGCTGGTTCGGACGATGGGCTGAATGGCGAGCCGCAGGCCGCTTCCATGGAGAACCTCGGTCAGGTGCCGCCGCTCTTGGGCCGATCCTTCCGTGCGCTGGTTCTGAAGCATGGACGTGAGCCGATTGTGGTTGCTCAGCGCCTCTCGAACCGTCTCGACCAAGGTGTTTGCATCGAACGGTTTTTCGATGACGCGGCTGACCTTGCCCACGTTGACGGCCGTGACCACCAGGGGCAGCACCAGCTCGCCGGTCATGAGCATGCGAACGCATCGCGGTTGGATCTCTCGCAACCGCTGGAGCACCTCCAGTCCATCCATGGCCTGGAGTTTGTAGTCAACGAGGGCCACATCAAAGGGCTGGGAGGTGGCCATGTCGAGGCTGATCGAGCCGTGCGCTTCGGTGTGCACTTCGTGGCCCGCGGAGGTCAGCACGCGCTCGACCGATTTCAGGACCCGATCGTCATCGTCCACCACCAACACGCGCGCCATCCGTGAACTCCTACGCCGATTCCATGGAGGCCAGCCCTTCGGGCAGTTCCGTCGACGGCTTTCCAAACAGGTATCCCTGCAGCAAGTGGGCGCCGCAGTCCCGCAAGGCGGTGGCCTCGTCGTCGGTCTCGACGCCCTCGGCGATCAACGTGGCGCTGGTGGCGTCAGCGAATCGGCAGAGCAGGTCCACCAGACGCTGCTTGCGTGGATCGCAGTCGATTCCCCGAACGATGCTCATGTCCACTTTGATGAAGCTGGGCTGAAGCTCGGCCAAGACGGACAGCGAGCTGTAGCCCGCGCCCAAGTCATCCACCGCGATGGAGAACCCCATCTTGGTGACGCGGTCGACGCTTTCATCCCAGGCTTCGATGCCTTGCAGGCGGCTTCGCTCCGTGATCTCGAGGACCACCCGCTCCGCCCAGGGCTGGAGCGGCTTGAGGCTCTCGCACATGCCGTTGGGGTCGGCCAGTTCATCCGGGTGAAGGTTCATGAACAGCTTGATGTTCCCGGGAATCCGTTCCATCCATCCGGCGGCGTAGCGGCTCACGGCTTGCCCCAACTCGGGGAGCATCTGATGCCGCTCCGCAGCGCGAATCACGGAGAGCGGTCCGTCGAGCACGCTGTGAGTCGACCGCAGCAAGCACTCGAACGCTTCGATCGAGGTGTCTTTTCCGCTGACTATTGGCTGCAGTGCCAGCCGCAGGTGGCCGCCGTTCAAGCAATCGAGCAGCATGTCGCGCTCGTGCTCCGACGCGGCCTGTTCTTGAACCCGGTACACTTCCATCATCCGACGCCGCGCGGTCATGGCGTCTTCGACGGCACCGACCAGTCCCGCAGACTCGAAGGGTTTCTCCACCACCCGCATCACTTCGCCGCGGTTGACGGCGTCCATGATCATGGGAAGGTCCAGCGCACCGGTGACGAGGATGCGCAGGCACCCGGGTTGCACCTCGCGAAGCCGCTGCAGGACCTCGAGGCCATCGATGAAGGGGAGGTGGTAGTCGACCAACGCCACATCAAACGCGCGGTCTGACGCGATCTGAAGCGCGTCGGCGCCATGCCCCGCGGGGACCACTTCGTGGCCCGCATTGACCAAGATTCGAGAGATGCACCGCCGCACGAGGGGGTCGTCGTCCACCGCCAGTATTCGTGCCATCCGGGCTCCCGGTTTTGGGTTTGTCGGCCCGCATGAGCCGAACGCATTTCCGCATTATGCATGAGATTCAAGACCGCCGGGTCCTTCGCGGTTTAGAAAGTGATTTAAGAGCGATGAGGTGAGTGCATGAAGGTGTTGATCGCGGACAAAATGGCCCCCGCTGTTGTGCCCGATTTGGAGGGGATGGGGTGCACCGTTCACACGGATCCGTCCCTCCATGGTGACGCGCTTCTGGCGGCGATGAAAGAGCACGATCCAGCAGTTCTGATCGTGCGTTCAACCAAGGTTTTACCTGAATGTCTTGATGCAGCTGCATCGCTTGCACTTGTGGTTCGGGCGGGCGCAGGATTCAACACGATCGCGGTGGATCACGCCTCGAGTCGCGGGGTGTATGTCGCGAACTGTCCGGGAAAGAACGCGGCGGCGGTCGCGGAGTTGGCGCTTGGTCACATGCTCAACGCGGATCGGCGCATCGCCGACAACGTGGCGGATTTGCGGGCCGGCCATTGGCGGAAGAAGACCTTCGCCAAGCAGACGCGCGGACTGAAGGGTCGGACCTTGGGCCTCATTGGACTGGGCAACATCGGCGCCGAGGTCGCGCGGCGGGCTCAGGCGTTCGACATGACGGTGGTGGCATGGGACATCGCGCTCACGCCCGAACGCGCGGACGCCCTGGGCGTCACGTCGGTCGACAGCGCCGTTGAAGTGGCCCGTCGCGCGGACATTCTGAGCGTTCACGTGGCCCTCAACGAACACACCAAAGGACTGGTCTCGGCCGACGTCATCGCGGCCCTTGCCGATGGCAGCATTGTCATCAACACCTCTCGCGGAGCGGTCTTGGATGAGGTGGCGCTTGCGCACGCCGTGGAACACCGCGGCATCAAGGCCGGGCTCGATGTGTTTTGGGACGAGCCGTCTTCCGACGGGGACTGGTCTTCTCCGCTGGTCGCCCTTGCGGGGGTCTACGGCACCCACCACATTGGGGCCAGCACCGAGCAGGCGTCCGAAGCAGTGGGCGATGAGGTGGTGCGCATCGTGGCGTCATGGAAGGCCAGCGGCGAAGTGCCCAACTGCGTCAATCTCGCCATGCAGACCTCGGCCACCCACCTGCTTGTGGTGCGACACAAGGACGAAGTGGGCGTGCTGGCTGGGGTGCTCACCGCGCTGCGGGCCGACGCCATCAACGTGGAGTCAATGAAGAACATCGTGTTCCGCGGCTCCCTCGCGGCGTGCGCCCAAATTCAAGTTAGTCAGGCACCATCGTCCCGGTTGGTGGACGCTTTGGTTGCCAACCCGTCCATCTTTGCCGTCGACGTTGTCGGCCTGGAGTCCGCATGAACCGTGCCCACAACTTCTCGGCCGGCCCCGCCGTCCTCCCGCTTCGCGTGATCGAGCAACTGGCGGACGCGCTGCCCAACTTCAAAGGGTCGGGCCTCGGATTGATGGAGTTGTCGCACCGTTCGCCGATCTTCGATGCGGTGCACCGCGGCGCAGAGGAGCGCCTCCGGCGGGTGATGGGCATCCCCGACGAATACGCCGTGCTCTTCTTGCAAGGAGGAGCGAGCCTGCAGTTCCACATGACGGCACTCAACCTTCTGGAGCCGGGAGAGAGCGCCGACTTTGTGGTCACGGGCACCTGGTCGAACAAGGCGGTCAACGAAGCCCGTCGGATCGCGGGCGGCCGGATTGCTTGGGACGGAAAGGATGCGCAGTACAGCACCCTCCCCGATACCGTGGAGTACGACGCGAATGCGGTGTACGCCGCCTACACCACCAACAACACCATCTACGGGACGCAGTTCCACGCGCGGCCGGACTCGGGCACCATTCCGCTCGTTGCGGACATGAGCTCGGACATCTGCAGCCGTCCCGTTGATGTTGCGGCCCACGATCTGATCTATGCCGGCGCTCAAAAGAACCTGGGACCTTCGGGGGTCACCGCGGTCATCCTGAGTCCGTGGGCCTTGCAAAAGGCGCCCGGTGGACTGCCGCCCATGCTGGACTACCGGCTTCAGGTCGAGAAGCGCGGACTGTTCAACACCCCAAACACGTTCGGTATCTACGCACTCGAGCGGGTGCTGGCGTGGATCGAAGAGCTGGGCGGGCTGGATGCGATGGATGCCCGCAACCGCGCCAAGGCCGACCGGATCTACCGCTTGATCGACGCGTCCGATTTTTGGTCGGGGCACGCCGATTCCGCGCATCGTTCCCTCATGAATGTCACGTTTCGCACCCCGAGTCCGGACCTGGACGCGCGGTTCGTCGCCGAGGCGGATGCGGTGGGCTTGAAGGGCTTGAAGGGTCACCGGTCCGTCGGCGGACTTCGCGCCAGCATCTACAACGCCTGCGATCCGGAATCGGTGGATGCGCTCGCAGAGTTCATGGGCACGTTCGAGGCCGCGAACGGCTAGGAGCGGGGACGCCCAGTCGCTGGTGACGACCACTCCAGTTCGCCAGCGGTTCGAATGCCGCGCTCGCGGAACGCCGTGCGCACGCGCTCGGTCACATCGGTGGCGAACGCGGTCTCGTATCGCCCGTCGAACACGTAGGCTTTGACCTTCAGTTCGATGGCGAACCGCTCCGCCCCATTCGGGACGGGTCCTTCCCGAACGCTGACGGTGATGGGCTGGTCGATGTGCACGTACCGGCTCGACGCCGTGGCTTCGTAGACGATGCGTTTGGCGACGGGGACGTTCTCGGTGCACCCCACCCAGAACGGAAACACGCACATCTGATGCAGCTGGCCTGAGTTTGCAGAGCTGACCGTGTCGTTGAGGAATCGGTGGTTGGGGATGCTGACCAAGTTGTCGTCCAGGGTCTGCACCCGGACGGTCCTCAATCCGATCTCCACCACTTCTCCGTAGGTCCCGTCGAAGGAAATGCGGTCGCCCACTTGAAAGGGTCGGTCGAAGAGCAGAATCAGGCCCGCCATGAGCGACGCCACGACGTCCTTGAACGCAAACCCAATGGCAACCGCCGCCGAACCGCCGACTGCCAGCAACGCCTCGGATGAAAACACAAACAGCGAGCTGGCGACCACCACGGTGGCGCCGATCAACACCACAAAGCGCGTGACGGCGCTGACCTGCTTGAAGAACAAGCGGCGACGGGCGATCCGCTCTCCCAATGCATCGAGGGATTGGGCGGCGAGGCGCCCTCCGATGAAGGCGACCACAATGACACCAATGGCGAAGGGGAGTCGGTCCCAGACGACGAAGTGCAGCAGATTGGCGGTGGTGTCCATCGATTAGCTCTTGTGCAGGAAGCTGCGGCGGCGGAGGTGGCGTTCGACCGCCGGCAGCCAGTTGAGCCGAACCTTGTATCGGCCGGCGTCGGTCTCAGAGATCAGGGTCAGTTGCTCGAGCGTCCGGCAAATGGACCGGACGTGGCCCTCGCGAATGTTCAACACGCGACCCATCTCGTGCACGTCCATGTCGTCGTGCAAGATGAGCGCGGTGAGTGCAAAAAGGTCGGCGTCTTCGAGGGCCTCGAGCTCATGGGTGTCTCGGGTTTGGGGGACCGTGACGGCCAGCGCGGTGTTGGCGTCGGCGGCGCGGAGGCCATCGACCCACAAGCGAACCGCCACCGTTGGGTTGCCTTGGCTGGCTTCGGCCAGCAGTTGCCAATAGGCGCGCTCGGTGCGCTCCAGCATGCGCGCCCCATCGGGCCCACTTGCCGGACGCTGAAGCATGCTGTCGAACCGGGGTTGGAAGCCGGCAGCGGCGGTTTGCGACAGCAACCATGCCGACAAGTCCGCCGCGTTGAGCGGCTGGATCTGCACCCGCGTGGTGAACACCCCCACGTTTCCGATGTGCCGCATCTCCGACAAGAACGCCCACGCGGGTCCGTGGATGGAGGCCACCCAGAAGTGATGGCGGCCAGTGGCTTGCATGACGGCCAAGACGGCGTCGAGCCCCTCGTACCCGTTGACGGTTCGGAGGTACAAGCGGTGCAGGTTCGACAGCACAAATGCCGTCGGGGAACGCCCGCGCAACGCTTCAACGACCGACTCGATGTTCGGGTCGGACTCGATGCCCGTGACGCCGATCAACCATTGCAATGCCGCCTTTGGAGTCCGGGTGCCAATGGGTGTTTGGGCTTCGATGACGGGACCGTCGAGTGACTGCTTGATGGCGTCCATCACGACGCTCTTTCCGCATCCGCGATCGCCGGTGACGGCCACCAGTCCGCGACGGGGATCGTCGGTCCATGCCCGGTGCCGATCGCGGATGACGGCCACATACGGTTCCACATGCAGCATTCGGAGCGAGCCTTGACCGATCGCGTTTCGAGTGGCCAAGGGAAGCGGGGGGCGTTGGACCGCGGAGGTGCTGTGCAACTGCCGTCGGGCGAGCGCGGCATTGAGCCAAGACAGTCCAGCCCGGTTTTCGATGATGCTTTGCCCCAGCGCGACCGCCAAGCGGGCGGCAAGGATCATCACGGCAACGGCAGCGGCCCCGACGCCCAGCAATCGCCCGTGAGACGCCGCGCCAACCCAGCGGGCGACCGGCGACTCGGTCCCTCCGGCAACCGCGCGGCTGCGAACGGTGTCACCCCATCGAACGAGGCCCGTCAGCGCCACCAAGACGGCCACCAATGCGGTGGCTTCATCGATGAGCTCGGCCACCCGATCGGCGGCCAGAATGTCGACCAACAGCCGCTTCAGAATCAACTCAACGGCCAACAACAGTCCAAAGGCGTGGACCACCCACAGCAAGGCAGCCCGCACCGCTTCATCGGTCACGCGGAGTGCGGGGCGGCTCTCCGCGGGGGTGATCAACGCCAGTTCGATGGCACCCTGCGCGAGCCGAATGCACGCGCCGGTCGCGAAGATCAAGGCCAGCCATGCCACCAGCGGGATCGATGCGGCAAACCAGGCCATGATGGCCCCGCTGAGCACCAAGACCAAGAGGTCTTGCGCGATCGGTCCCGTCACCCCTCCGAGGGCCTTGATGTCGCCGCTGACCATCCAGCGTGGAAACGACGAGGTCGACGACCAGCCCTCGGATTCGGGTGTCCGATCGAGGTGGGTGAACAACCGGCGGGTCCACAACGGCAGCCGGCGGTGGATTCCGATCCCGAGTCCCAGCACGACCACCAACTCCAACAGGCCCAAGAACAGGTTGCCCAAGGCTTGAAATTGGTTCAGCTTTTTGGGTTGTCGCCACCACTCGCCAACGGTTCTTCGAATGGACGATCGGACGTCGATGGGAATGGATCGGATCTCCGAAGCGGCCTCGCTGAGTCGGCTTGAACGGGCGCGCATCACGGCGGTTTCGGATGCGTGAGATTGGGCGCGGCGCCTCAACTTTCGCGCGGCCGTCAGGTGCGCAGAGGCGGTGTCCACCTCGCGCTGGACGGCGTCCACGGGCGCCTGGAGCGCGGCCCGGTATGCGTCAATCGCGGTGCGAAGTTCGGCCGCCCCGCCCCCGTCTTCGGTCACCGCCGCCAAGGCGGTGTCCCGTTGTTCGATGGCCGACTCCAATGCCATCACGGCCTGGGAACGATCGTCGCGAAGCCGCTCCACCAACCGGCGCAGGGCGGAAAAGGTCTGGTCAATGCGATCGGCCCGCTCGGGAGAGGCGGGGGGCAACGACAATGCGGCCCGCAGCTGCGCGCTCAAGTCGTCGATCTCGCTGCTGCGGGCCGCAAGCCGCTTTGTGGACTCCGTGGCGCGGACGGACTCGCCCGCGTGGATTCCCGCGGTCTTGCCTTTGTATTCAACGACCTGTCGCTGACCCGGGTCGGAGGCGACCGCTCGCAATTCCGGCGACTCCGGTGGCGGCGGTGGCTCGTCCTGGGCCGCAGCGGTCGCGCCGGTGCACGCCAAAACCAGAATGCACGTGAGCCAACGTCGGGTGGTTGCGAGCGGTGTCATCAACCCAAAGTGTACGCAAATCGATGGATGTTGTTGCCGGATGGCTCGCTCTCGGCCCGCCAAGGCGGTAGTCTCAGGACGTGGGAAAGGGACACGACCAGCACGCAGTGATCCGAAGCCGGCTCCGATCGGAGCGCGGCAACGAGTTCGTGCAGGGCGGTGCACCCGTCGCTTTGCTGTACCCGAGTCCGTATCGGGCGGGGATGAGTTCGGTGGGGTTCCAGTGGGTCTTGAAGTTGCTTCGGGATGCCGGTTTTCAGGCGGAGCGCGCGTTTCTTCCCGACGATGTGGCGGCCTGGAAGCGGAGCCGCGTTCCCCTGCATACCTACGAAACCGAGCGCCCCCTCTCGCATTTTCCGGTGATTGGAATCAGCCTCGCCTATGAGCTGGAGCTCGCCGGCTTGATCGAAGCGCTGGAGATGGCGGGAATCCCGCCGCTGCGGTCGGATCGAACCGATCGCCACCCGCGCATCATCATGGGCGGACCGCTGACGTTCTCGAACCCGCTGCCCGCCGCACCCTTCGTCGACGCGATGATCGTTGGCGAAGCCGACGACGTGGTGGTGGACGCGTTTGAGGCCGCCAGCCACATCCCGGGCGACGCGTGGTTGGATGCGATCGCCGAACTCGATGGGGGCTACGTACCCGACCTTCACGGCGAGACCTTGCCCGCCGTGGCCAAGGCTTCCGACGAGCGGTTGCCGGCGTATGCGCCCATCTTGGCACCCGACGCCGAACTCTCCGACATGTTCTTGATCGAGGGCGAGCGCGGGTGTCACCGCACCTGCACCTTTTGCGTCATGCGCCGGAGCACCAACGGGGGCATGCGATTGGTGACCCCGGAGCGGGTGTTGTCTTTTGTCCCCGACATGGCGAAGCGCGTGGGACTGGTCGGTGCAGCAATATCGGATCACCCCCACTTGGTGGGGCTGCTCGAAGAGATTGTCGGCAGCGGTCGCGGGGTGGGAATCAGCTCGCTGCGGGCCGACCGCGTTGCGCGAAAACCCGACATTGCGCGGCTGCTTCGGGAGGGGGGCTACAAGACGCTGACCGTGGCTTCCGACGCGGCCTCGGAACGCCTGAGAAGGGACATCAGCAAGGGCACAAAAGAGAACCAACTGGTGGCTTGCGCCAAGCTCGCAGCCGAACACCGGTACAAAGTGATGAAGGTCTACATGATGGTGGGCGTGCCGGGGGAGACCGAGGACGACATCGAGGAACTCATCCGATTCTCAAAAGACCTCGCCTCGATCGTGCCGATTTCGCTCGGCGTGGCCCCCTTTGTTCCCAAGCGGAACACCCCGCTGGACGTGGCCGAATACGCCGGAGTCAAGACCGTCGACCGGCGCCTGAAGCAGCTGACCCGGGGGCTCAAGGGCGCCGCTGAAGTTCGCCCAACCTCGGCCCGCTGGGCGTGGGTCGAGACCGAGTTGGCCCAGGGCGGGTGGTCTGCGGGACAGGCCGTGTACGATGCGGTGACCCGCGGCGGACGGTTCGCCGATTACCGCCGCGCGCTCCAAGACGTCGATGACGCCACGCGGGCCCCCTGGCGGCGGGTGGGTTGATGAGCGAGTCGTTGATTCGTCGGTCCATTGAGGAAGGGTGGATTCCCGAAAACGATGCCGAACGTCGGCTTGCCCGTCGGGTGCCGTGGGTGGTTGATGCCCTCGAGGACCGCGTCACCGACCCGATCGATCGCGCCTTGGTGGGCTTGGGGCTTCCCAAGCCAGCCGAGCGAAGCGTGACGGATCGCGTGCGGATCGCCCTCGCGGAGGCCGATGGCGGAGCGGTGGGCTCGGCGGCCGCCCTGGCTGCCCTGGAGGACGCTGCGGCGGCCACCAACCAGCCGGAGTGGATGATTCCAGCGGCGCGGTTGCACGCCCGGGTGAGCACCGAGCGCGAGGCCAGCGCGCGAATGGCGTTGTCGGACCAATCGCTGCCCTACGTGTTTCCCGGCGATGTTCATCCGCTGATGGTGGATGTGCTGGCATGCGGGGAGCGGATCTTGCCCGCGCTTCACGTCGACTGGCTCCGAAAGCTCACCACTTGGTTGGCACCGAGCCTGGCTGCGGACTGCGCCGCCATGGGCTTGTGGTTCTGGCCGGTTCTCGACGTGTTGGACTCCAAGAAAATTGCGCGCGAGCTCACCAAGCGGTTGACGCGGTCGGCTCGCCCGGGCAGCCGCGGCCTCGTGGCGGCATACGGCACCCGCTTGGCCCTCGACCTGGACCCGGGGCCTCACCCCGGGGACCGGCGGATTCATGCGCTGGCGTTGCTGGGAAATGCGGTCAACTAAGACCGACTCTCCAGCCACTCCCATCGTTCGTACGCCGCCTCGATTTCGGCATCGACTTCCTGCAGTCGGGCCCCCAGCGCCGCCGCATCGTTCCCGCCGCCCTTGTACACCGCCGGGTTCGCCAACGTTTCGGCAATCTCGGCCTGCTCGGTCTCGAGTTCCTCGATTCGTTTGGGCAAGGCATCCTTCTCTTTGCGCTCGTTCCAGTTGAGCCCCGCTGTGGGCGTTCGCGACGGGGATGCCTTGACCGGTCGAGGGGGGGGTGGCTCGGCGTCGGCGAGGCGCCGCTGTCGGGCCTGCAGGGCCTGGGCGCGGGACGCATACCGCACGACTTGCCCGTCTCCATCGAAGCTCAGGATTCCCGTGCAGGCCCGGTCGAGCAGGGCGCGATCGTGGCTGATGACCAAGCTCGCCCCGTCGAATGCAATGAGGGCTTCTTCCAAGATTCGGAGGGTCATCAAGTCGAGGTCGTTGGTGGGTTCGTCGAGCAACAGGACGTTTGCTCCCGACAGCAACAGCTTGGCCAACAGCAGCCGCATGCGCTCGCCCCCAGACAGGTCTCGAACCCGCTGGTCGTGTTGGTCCGCGCGAAACATGAAGCGCCGCAAGAAGCTCGCGACGTGCACCGAATGGTCGTTGATGGTGACATGGCTGTTCCCGCCCCCCGCCGCATCGAACAGGGTGTCTGCATCGTCCAGTCCCGTGCGGGATTGATCGATCACGGCCAGCTTGACCCGCGGCGCCCGGTACACCGAACCGCTGATGGGCTCCAATGCGCGGGTGACCAGCTTGAACAAGGTCGACTTTCCGACGCCGTTTGGGCCGACCACCCCGATGCATGACTTCGCCTGGATGGCGGTGGTCAGCTCGGAGAACAAGGGTGCTGCATCGTATCCACCCGACACCCGATCGAATTCAATCATGGGGGCCCCGCCCTTGAACCCGGACTTCAGCTCCAACTCGAACGATGTCTGACGAATCAGCGGCCGTTCCGCCTGCAGGTCATCGAGCCGCTTGAGCCGGGCCCGTTGCTTTGTGCTGCGGGCGGCCGGGCTTCGGGCGGCCCACGCCGCCTCCCGTGCCAGCGTGGCCACGCGGCTCATTTCGGCCTTCTCCATGCGCGCGCGCCGCTCGGCCCGCGCGACCAAGTAGTCGGTGTAGCTGCCCGCGTAGTCCACGGTCAGTCCGTCTTCGACTTCCACGATGCGGTCGGCGACCGCTTCGAGCAGGTATCGGTCGTGGGTCACCAAGATGACGGCGCCGCGAAATCCGGACAAAAATCCTTGAAGCCACTCGATCGCTTCGGCGTCCAGGTGGTTGGTGGGCTCGTCCAGCAGCAGCAAGTCGGGCGTCTGCAGCAGGGCACGGCCGAGGGCCACGCGCCGTTGTTGGCCGCCGCTCAGCACCGACACGGGGGTGTCGAGGGGCGGCGCATTCAAGCGGGTGCACATGGCTTGGACCCGATGATCGAGGTCCCACCCCACGTCGTCGAGTTGCTCTTGAATGGTCGCCGCCTCATCCAGGTTCCCCTCGGCGATGCAGCGCTCGTAGCCGGTCAACAGGTCGGCGTGCCAGGCCAGCGCATCGCGCAGTGATTCGCCGACGGTCTCGCCGGGGAGGGACGGGTTCTGCTGCAGCAATCCGGGCTCCGCCCACCGCTCGACGTGCCCGCTGTTTGGCTGAAGCCGGCCGGCCAAGACCTTGAGCAACGTGCTTTTTCCCGAGCCGTTGTTGCCGATCAACGCCACGCACTCACCGGCTCGAATGGTCACGTTCGCGCCCCGCAGCACCAGGTGATGCGAGTAGGAAACCTCGATGTCGGTCGCGCGCAGCAGCATGGGGATCGTCCGCCAATGATTCATGGTGGTCTAATCGGTGTTACGGCTTTCGACCTCGGGAGGCGTCATGTACAAGGACTACTTGATCTTAGGCGGAGCCGGATTGGTCGGATTGCAGGTCTGCCGCCACATTGTTCGGCGACTGGAACCCACCCGGATCGTGGTTGCATCGCTCTTTCGCCACGAAGCGGAAGATGCGGTGGCCAAGCTGGAAGATGAATTCGGCAGCAAGGTCGCGTTTGTTCCCGCCTTTGGAAACCTCTTTGTGCCGGCGGACCTCGCTCAGACCCCGCGGTCGGAATTGCTCGGTAAGCCCGAGCTTCGTCGGCGGCTTTTGGGTGCGCTGTACGACGATTTTGAGGACGCCTACAAGCAGAACCATCTGGCCAAGATGATCAAGCGCCACCGACCCGATGTCATCGTCGACTGCGTGAACACCGCCACGGGGCTGAGCTACCAGGACGTCTTTGATGGGGCCGCAAAGGTCCGCGAGTGGGTGACGGATTCGGGCATCGACAACCAGTCGGTGCAAGACGTCGAGGCGTTGCTCCTGAGCCAATCGGCGCCCCAGATCATTCGCCACGTGCGGTTCCTTCATCGGGCCACCACCGAGTACGCCACCAAGGTCTACTTGAAGGTGGGCACCACCGGCACGGGCGGGATGGGACTGAACATTCCCTACACCCACTCCGAAGACAAGCCCTCACGGGTCTTGTTGGCCAACAAAGAGGCGGCCTTTGGGCACACGGGGCTGTTGTTTTTGCTGGCTCGGACCCCCAACGCCCCCATCGTCAAAGAGGTCAAGCCCGCCGCCATGATTGGCTACCGCGCCGTTCAAGTTCGCCCGGCCCGCGACAAGCACGGCAACAACGACTTGTTCCGGCCCAAGGAAGTGTCGGTGATGGACGGAACCTTGACCCTCTTCGAGGCGGCCGATGACTACGCGATCGAAGGCAAGCTGGAGGTTCCCATCGTCGACACCGGCGAAAACGGGGTCTTCACCGCCGGTGAGTTCGCCGCCATCACCGCGCTGGGTCAGATGGAGTACATCACTCCCGAAGAGATCGCTCGGGTGGTGGTCCACGAAATCCGGGGTGCAAACACCGGCCAGGATGTCATCTCGGCGCTTGATGCCAGCGTGCTGAATCCGTCGTACAAAGCGGGCCTGCTGCGAAACGCCGCCATGCACGACTTGAGTGCGGCCGAAGCGGACAGCGGCATTCCCTCGATTGCGCTCGGTCGATTGGGGCCGCCAGAGTTGTCCAAGCTGCTGTTTGAAGCCCACCTGCTCAAGTGCGCATTCGGCGACTTCAAGACCATTTTGGAATCCGGCCTTGGGCCCAAAAAGATGGCCACTGCACTGGTGGAGGTGCTCGAATCGTCGAGCGTGGCCAAGACGGCGCCCAGCATTGGTATTCCGATTCTGTTGCCCGATGGCCGCGCCATCATGCGGGGTCCACGCATCAACGTTCCGGAAGTGCAAGGCCGCACCCATTCGGTGAACATTTCGAAGCGGTCGGACGTGGACAAGTGGGCCAAGAAGGGCTGGATCGACCTCCGACCGGCGAACATGAAGCGGTGGAAAGAACGGTTCGGGTCGATGGTGGCCGAGCGCCACTCGTTGCGCTCGGCCGGGTCCGCGGCGGCCACCATCCAGACCTACACCGGAACCCGACTCGAGATCGGTGAAGTCGTGGCCTGGATCTTCAACAACGAGATGGGCGGCCACCGCATCAAGTGATGACCGAGACGCTCACCCTTGCCGGAATCGACGTTCGGGCCGTCTCGGTGGCGGGCTTCGAGACGTGCATCGAGCTCCCGGGCTTCAAGATCGCCTTCGACATCGGCCGGGGCCCGCGCAGCGCGGTCCGCAATCCGACGGTGTTGTTCACCCACGCCCACATCGATCACATGGGCGGCATCGCCCACCACGTGGCCACGCGAGCGATGTTGAACATGGCGCCACCCACCTACGTTGTGCCCAAGCCGGTCGTTGGTCCGGTCAACAACCTGTTGGATGCGTTTCGACGCTTGGATGGGTCGGATCTCCCCGTCACCGTGGTGGGCCTCGAGCCGGGCGAGTCCATCCCAGTGGGCAAGCGGCGGATCGCGCGGCCCATCAAGGCCTTTCACACGGTGCATGCGCAAGGCTACGTCATCAGCGAGCTTCGCCAGAAGCTGCGGCCCGAGCTGGCCGAGGGCGGCAAAGCCGCGATTGCCGAGGCGCGGGATCGCGGCGAGGCGCTCAGCACCACGTGGGAACACCCCTTGGTGGCCTTCAGCGGCGACACGCGGATCGACTTCCTCCGCCACAGCGAGGCCGCCCGCACCGCCGATTTGCTCATCATGGAAGTGACCTTTGTGGACGATCGGGTCAGCGTGGAGAGCGCCCGGGCCAACGGGCACATCCACATCGACGATGTGGTGGCCCACGCCGATGCATTCGAGAACAAAGCGATCTTGTTCACGCACCTGTCGGCGCGGTACCGGCAGGCGGAAGCCCTTGCGGCCATCGACGCGCGGCTGCCCGCCCACCTTCGGGAGCGCGTCACCCTGCTGCCTCGGCCGGAGTGGTGTTCGTGACCCGGTGCATCCAGGCCCGCACCTCCGGGCGCCGATTTGCCAGTCGTTGCAGGCTCTGGAGCATCCGCACCGCCTCGCGCGGGTGGAGGTCGAGGACCGCGCACAGCGTGCGTGCATCGAGTCCTTTGGCCGCGTGAAGCCACCACAGGGTGGCCCACCGCAGGGCGGCCTTTGTCTCCATCTCGGTACCCCACAGATTCAGCGGCGTGGATCCCGTCTCCAGGGTCATCCACAGGGCGGCAAAGCCCATCTTCCGGGCGCGATGTTGGGTTTCGATGTACACGGGACCTCCAGGGGGTGGCGGAACGGAAGGGGAAGGGATGCGGAGCATCCAGAGGCGTCGCACCCATGCCGACACCTCCACGTCGTGCTCTTGAAGCGCGTCGAGGCGAATCAGGACCCGCTGAATCGCTGCCTCGGATGCGCCCATCCATCGGGCCACCCGGCCGGGGGGGTGGCCCATTCCTCGGACCAGCCACCCCACCAAGACGCACCGAGCCCGGTCATTTCGGTGGGACCCGGCGCGAATCAACTGAGGGGGACTGCACCCCGTGATGCCGCTGACCTCAGCGACGGCGCGAACCCACGCAAAGTGAAGCGGCTCGGAAGCCCGCGCATCCATTGATGCGGAGGCGGAATGGCGAGTCATTGGCATGAGCCAAGGGTCTGCACGCACCGTCGACTGTCGACTGCCGGCCCGCTGGCACCGGTGTCCAACGCCCTGTTCCACGTGGAACAGGGCAGCGCAGTTGCCCGATCAATGCCGAATGGCGGCGGCGGTTTACGGCGTCAGCCGGTCCATCATGCGGGGAAACGGCACCGTCTCTCGGATGTGGCGAATGCCGCAGATCCAACACACCAGCCGTTCCAGACCCAAGCCGAAGCCGCCGTGCGGAACGGACCCGTAGCGGCGAAGGTCGAGGTACCACTCGAAGTGGTCTTGGTTGAGGCCGTGCTCGGCGATCTTGCGGACCAGCACGTCTTCGGAGTCCTCGCGTTGACCGGAGCCAATGATTTCGCCGTAGCCCTCGGGCGCCAGCATGTCCATGCCCAAGACGCGGGCGGGGTTTTCGGGGTCTTCCTTCATGTAGAAGGCTTTGACAGCGGTTGGGTACCGATGAACCATGATCGGCCGATCGTATTGCTTGGTGAGTTCGGTTTCGTGCGGCGAGCCAAAGTCGTCGTCTTGGTCAACCGGCACGCCCAAGGCCTCGAGCTGCACGCACGCTTCGTCGTAGCTCATGCGCGGGAAGGGCTTCTGCACGTTCTCGAGCACGCTGATGTCGCGCTCGAGCACCGCGAGGTGCTCCCGACCGCCGTTGTTCAACACGGATTGCACGACCTCCACCATGAAGTCTTCGGCGAGGTCCATGATGTCGTCGAGGTTGGCGTAGGCAATCTCGGGCTCGACCATCCAGAATTCGGTCAGGTGCCGCCGCGTGGACGACTTTTCCGCGCGGAACGTGGGGCCAAAGGTGTAGGTCTTGCCAAAGGCCATCGCCCCGGCCTCTTGGTACAGTTGCCCCGACTGACTGAGGTAGGCGGGCTGGCCAAAGTACTCGGTCTCGAAGAGGGTGGATGTGCCCTCGCAGGGGTTGGGGGTGAAGATGGGCGAGTCCATCAGCAAGAAGTCGCGGTCGTCGAAGTAGTCCCGAATGGCTCGGATGCACAGGTGCCGAATCTTCAAGATGGCGTGCTGCTTCTTTGACCGCATCCACAGGTGGCGGTGGTCGTGCAGGAAGGCGGGCCCGTGCTCTTTGGGGCTGATGGGGTAGCCGGTTGCTTTCTGGTGGACGGTCACGCCGGTCACTTGCATCTCAAACCCGCCCTGGGCGCGTTCGTCGGCGTGAATGGTGCCGGTCAGGCTCAGCGAGCTCTCCTGCCCGAGGTGACGGAGTGCGTCGAATGCCTCGTCGCCCAGCACGGCTTTTTTGGCCACGCACTGAATGATGCCGGTGCCATCGCGAAGTTGAGGGAAGGCGATTTTCCCCGATCCGCGGATGTTGTAGAGCCACCCGTTGAGGGTGACGGATTCACCGTCGTATTCTGAAATCGTTGCCACAGTCGGTTGATTGGACATTCGGGCCTCCAGCAGGTCGCTTGCTTAACCGTCGGGCTGGACCCCTGCCCAATCGGACTCACCGCGTGATGCAGTGCTTCTTCATGAGTCGCGTGATGGTCTTTCGATCCATGTCGGCGGCACGGGCCGCCTTGGACACGTTTCCGTCGTGCCGATCGAGCAAGTCGATCACGTATTGGCGTTCGAACGCCTCGATGAGTTGCTCTTTGGCGTCCTTGAAGGGCATGGGAGTGCCGGGATCGGTCAGGACAACCGGTGAGGGGGCTTCCGACGACGGACCGCGCGACACCGAATCCGCCTTGCCCGGTCCCGTCAGCGCTTTCGGGAGGCTCGTGACCGCAATGGCGCTTCCATCCGTGAACGGCAGCGCGCGTTCAATGACGTTGTTCAGTTCGCGGACGTTCCCGGGCCATTGGTACTGCGAAAACACGTCGATCACCGCCGGATCGATGCGTTGGACCGCGGTGTTGTGGGGCGAGCGATGCAGCAGATGATGGCCCAGCAACTCCAGATCTTCGAGCCGGTTTCGCAGCGGCGGCATCGCCATTTCCACCACCGCCAAGCGGTAGTAGAGGTCTTCGCGAAATCGCCCCGCGTCCACTTCGTCGCGAAGGTTGCGGTTGGTCGCTGCCACCACGCGGACATCGATGGGTTTGGTGTGGGAGGCCCCCAGTCGCCTTACCTCGCGTTGCTCCAACACCCGAAGCAACTTTGGCTGGAGGGCCAGCGGCAGTTCGCCGACTTCGTCGATGAAAATGGTGCCCGTGTTCGCCATCTCAAACACGCCCGGCCGCGACTCGATCGCCCCCGTGAACGCCCCGCGTTGATGGCCAAACAATTCGGACTCGATCAGGTTCTCCGGTGCCGCGCCGCAGTCGAACACAATGAAGGGTCCCGACCTGCGCTTGGAGCGATTGTGAACCGCCCGGCACGCCAGTTCTTTTCCGGTTCCGGTCTCTCCGCTGATCAAGACCGTGAGGTCGGTGGGCGCGACGCGCTCCAGAATCCCGAAGACCTCGCGCATCGCCACGGACCGACCAACCAGGTGTTCAAAGTGATCGGCATCCGACGGCTTCACGTCGATGATTTCATCGGCCGGCGTAAAGACCAGCTCGGTCCGCCCCACGCGGAACCGGGTGTCGGGGCGCAAATACACTTCTTTTGCACGCACCTCGCCCACGAAGGTGCCATTGGTGGAGCCGAGGTCCCGAAGGACAACGCCATCTCGGCTGCGGTGAATCTCGGCGTGGCGTCGGCTGACGGTCGGATCGGAGATCACAATGTCGCCGGTCTTCGCGGAGCCGATGCGAATGACGTCCCGCTCCATCAGCCACGACTCGCCCGCTTCGGGTCCGACCGTGCATCGAATGGCGGCGCGGCGAATGTGAATTGTTCGCGGATTGGCCGTCGATATTGCGGATGTGATGTCGGTCATTTTCCCAGTCTTGCACGTGAGGGCTGATTGCTCATGCGGTATCGGCTATGCTCCCATGACCTTGGGAGGCTCTGCAATGCTGCTCTTTGTGCACATGATGGGTGCGTCGCTCGCATCCGGCGTGGTGATCAACGAAGTCGTGATCAACCCAGACGGTGAGGATGAAGAGCAAGAATGGATCGAGCTTCACAACGCTTCGGACGAACCCGTTGACCTGACGGGATGGGCGATCCGCTGGGGCACGTCTGAGTTTTCGGACGAGGAAGTGCTGGCGGATCGGGTCTTGGCGGCTGGTGAGTTTGCGCTCGTGGGGTCGGATGCCGTTGGCGCATCGCTCTTGGCGCGATTGGACCTCGGCAACGGCACGTCCAACTCCGATGGCATCCAGCTGGTGGATGCCTCCGGCGGAGTGGTGGACACCCTGATCTACGGCTCCCCCAACACCGACGGCTGGATCGACGACTCGGGGACGGTGGCGGTCTCGCTGGCGCCGTCGGGTTCTTCGGGTCAAGCGATCGCGCGGGCCCTTGACGGCGCAGATTCGGATGCCAGTGGCAGCGACTTCATCCTCGCGGATTGGCCAACCCCCGCGGCATCGAACCTGCGGCCCGTCGACGAGACTGAGGGCGACGACACCGGGTTTGTGGTGTCGGACTGCCCCGGTGCCGATGCCGTCAAAATCAACGAAATCATGGTGAACCCGGACGGGGCCGATTCCGGCGGGGAGTGGATCGAGCTGTTCAACGCGTCGTCGGGCTCGATCAACTTGACCAACTGGGAGCTGGAAGCGGGCAAGAGCGCGGGGTCGTTCAGCTCGGTCATTCAGTTTTCTGCGGGTGTGACGATTGGTCCGGGGGCGCACCTGCTGATCGGGGATGAGGCGGTGGCGGACGCCGATGTGGTGACGGGCATCGACATGGGCAATGCGGGCTCGAATGCGGATGCGGTCCGGTTGATTGCCTGCGACGGAGCAATCGCCGATACGGTGGTGTACGGCAGCCCCAACGAAGACGGCTGGACCGATGACGGGGGCAGCCTCGCGGAGTCGTTGGCCCCCAAACCATCGGAAGGATTCGCCCTGGCGCGCATCGAAGACGGCTACGACACCGACCAGTGCGCCGTCGATTTTGTGGAAGCAGAGGTGGCCACGCCGGGCCTTCCCAATCCCACGTTCGAGCCCGTGGAGTGCACCGGTGGTGCCTTCGACGTCACGATCAACGAGTTCATGCCCGATCCCGACGGACCCGATGCCGACCTGGAATGGATCGAGCTCTTCAACGCTTCCGGCACCGCGGTGGCGCTCGACGGCTGGAGCCTGGAGTGGGGCAAGAACGGCTCGTACACCGGCTCCAAGGTGTTCGGTGTGGGAACCGACATCGGCGGGGAGTCCATCGTGTTGGTCGGCGGCGCTCTGGTGGAAGGCATCGACATCCCGGCCTCCTTCGACATGGGCAACGCGGGCTCCAACTCCGATGCCATCCGACTGGTGGACTGCGACGGGGTGGTCCAGGACACGGTGGTCTACGGCAGCCCCAACGACGAAGGGTGGGTCGACGACTCGGGCAATGTGGCCACATCGCTCGCCGATGGGCCGGGCGGCGGCGAATCGCTGGCGCGGGTGAACGACGGCGAAGACACCGACCGCTCGGCCGAAGATTTCATCCGAACCGATGAGCCGACTCCGGGGACGTCCAATCCGGTCAACGAACCGGTGGTCTGCGTGCCGGGCGAGCTCTCGGTCAAGATCAACGAGCTGTTGCCGAATCCGGAAGGCGATGACGCGGAAGGCGAGTTCATCGAGCTCATCAACACCGGCGATGAGGCGGTGTCCATCGCGGGGTGGGGCATTGCCGCCGGCACGTCTTCGTGGCCCGGCGCCGCCAGCTTTGTCTTCCCCGGAACGGCGGCGATTCCGATCGGTGGGTACCTTGTGGTGGGCGGTCTTGGCGTCGACGAGGCCGACTTCTACACCGATGACGACAACAAGTTTTCGTTGGGCAACGGCTCCAAGAATCCCGATGGCGTCCGGTTGGTCGATTGCATCGGCGAGGTTCAAGACACGGTCTTGTACGGCGATCCCGCGGATCCGGTGGAAGACGTGGAGTTGGACGATGATGACGGGGTGGCATCGGTGGCGATCATGCCTTCCGAGAATTTGTCGCTGGGTCGGTCGCCGGATGGCGCTGATTCCGACAACAACGAGACCGACTTTGTGACCAACATGCCGCCGTCTCCCGGCGAGGACAACACGATTCGAGGCAGCGGCGGCAGCGACGACGCCGTCAGCAAAGGATGCGGCTGTGCGGGAGACGGCCCAGCCGACCCCGATGCGCCGTCGCCCGAGGCATCCGGCGTTGCGGGACTCGTCGTTGCACTGGCCGCCATGGTGGGGCTGCGACGCCGCGAAGATCTCGGATCTGTGGATAACCTGTGAACAGTGTGGATCCGGTGTGGAAAAGACAGCCGAGAAGCTGGTCTTAAAATTCCAAAATACGAATCAAATCAATAGTTTGAACCGATCGCCGCAGATCAGCCATCGCTTGTGGAAAACGGGTGGGCCGCTCGGGTCAGGCGGTCGTTGACGGCCGCACCGAGGCCCCCGGCTTGGGCCCGCTCGGCGATCAGCACGTCGACGCCCAATGCGTCCAAGCGTCGAAGTTCTGCATACAGGGTTCGGGCGTGGACATCGACGGCCGGAGCGGCAAAGACGGCCACCGTCAAGCCGAGGGCTTCGAGTCGCTCCTTGTCCCGCTCGGGGTCGGTGCTCAACTGCAGGCTGGTCAATGGCGCGTAGTGGCTCTTCAAGGTGCCTGGGGCGACCGTGGAGGACGCCCCGAGGGGTCCGACCAGTGCGGAAATGTCGTCCGGGAGCACCCCACCCAATCGGAGGATCGCCGGTCGCTCGTTGGTGGTGTCCACGATGGTGCTCTCCACACCCACCCGCGACGGCCCGCCGTCCACCACGGCGACCGCGTCGCCGAATTCCATTCGGACGTGTTCGGCCGTGGTGGGGCTGATGCGCCCGAACCGGTTGGCGGACGGCGCCGCGAGACCGGAGCCAAACTTGCCGAGCAGCTCCTGGGCCACGGGGTGAGACGGCATGCGGAGGCCCACCGTTGGCAATCCCCCGGTGACTTCGTCGAGCACGTGCGCGCGCTTGGCGACGATGAGCGTCAGCGGTCCGGGCCAGAACGCGTCGATCAGCGTGCGTGCGGTTGGGGTGATGGTGCCCCAGCGCTCGGGGTCCTCGCCGGGTCCGAGGTGGACAATGACCGGATGTCCGGCCGGCCGCCCCTTGAGCGCGTAGATCCGTCGGACGGCCAGCGGATTCTGCGCATCGGCGGCAAGGCCGTAGACCGTCTCGGTGGGCATCGCGACCGCCTCGCCGGCGCGCAGCTGCTGGACGGCGTCATCGATGGAAGAAAAAGGGGGCATGGCCGGGGCTCTAACCCCGTGGTGCCGGATCACGGCAGGATCAACACATCTGTCACCATGGAACGCGGCAGCGTGGCCCGCAACGCATCGATGTCGCGGTTGGCCATGGCAATGCATCCCAGCGTCCAATCCGTTTGGTTTCCCCCTCCATGAATCAAGATCTCTCCGCCCACGGGCGTGGTTTGGGGGGGCTTTCGATCCGCCGCGAGGGCCCGCACCGTTTGGCTGGCCTGGTCCACAGTCAGTCGTCCATCGGCGCGCGCCGCGTCCGCGTCGCGGCGATTTGGGTAGTGGACGGCGATGGCGGCGTACCACTGACTCCACGGCTTGTCGGAGGTGCGGTACCAGCCCTCGGGCGTCTTGCCATCGCCTTCGCGCAACTTGTGCCCCACCGGTGTCGGCCCCAATCCCATGGTCCAGCACGCCGCCGAGCCATCGGTGCGCATCAGCGCGCCGTTTCGGAATCGCATGATCCGGCGGGCCGACTTCACAACCACAATGAGGTGTTCGCCCCGCAGTCGGGGATCGTCGGGGTCGATCCCCGGCAAGGATTCCACCGTTGACGGACAAGCCGGGACCGGCCCCGCATTCGGTTCGGCAGCGAGCGCTGCAAGCACCCCGAGCCACATCCCCATCACGACGGCTTGCCGGGATCGGTTCGTTCGGCGGCGTAGCGCAAGAATCGCGTGCGATTCCGGTGCTGCCGAAGCCGGTCTGGATCCGCAACGCCCATGCGAATCAGTCGGGCGTTCACCAAGGTTCGGTTCATCAGTCGGATGTAGGCGTAGCCGCCGGCCGTGGGCTCCAGCACCACCCGTTTGTGTTCCACCAGCGACCGAAGGGCGGCAAAGCATTCGGTCGAATCCGACTGGATCCCTTCGAGCTTCCACAAGACGCCGTCCACCCGAACCTCCGTGGGGCCCTCCACCCGATCGATCCGAACGGTCCCGGTGTAGCGCGGCTGGCCCACGTCCGCGGGGTGGGTCGCGGAACCATAGGGCGATGGCGCCGACTGGCGTCGCCTCGAGCGGGTTCCCCCGGTCTGCATGCGCACCATCGGCAAGGCCGCTCCCAGCCGGGCTTCAACGGCCGGGCGAAAGTCCTCATTCAGCTCGATGCCTTCGCCCACTCGGCCCTGCTCGATGGCCGCCGCCACCGTCGTTCCCGTTCCGCTGAACGGGTCGAGAATTCGCTCGCCGGGAAACGAAAACATTCGAATGAGTCGGCGGGGAAGTTCCCGGGGAAACATGGCGTGATGATCGCCTTGGCGCTCGCCGGGAAACGACCAGTGCGCCGTGAAATTCCGGCTCCATTCGTCCACGCTCATGGCGCTGCTGGCTTTCTGCTCGGGCGTCCCGCGCGGTGCGCGACCGGGCTTTTTGAAGACGAGGATGAACTCGTAGTCGATCTTCAGGATCCCGTTGCGAGGATGGGGGTAGGACCCCATCAACGTCCCGCCGCCGCTGGTGTTGGTGTTGGTCATTTTTTGCCAGATGATCGCGCCCATGTAGTCGGCACCCAATGCGGTCATTTGCTCGATGATGGCGGTTCGAATTGGCAGAACTCGGTACCTGCCGTGGTCCTTGGCGCGCAGGAATTGGTCTCCGATGTTGATGCACATGCGGCAGCCATCGAGGAGCCGCGCGTAGGACAGGGACCACACGCGCTGCAGGTCTGCGAGGTAGGCCTCGTAGCTCGAACCGAACCCGACCTGGTTCGCCGTTCCGTAGTCTTTGATGGACCAGTAGGGCGGGCTCGTGATCACGAGGTGCACCGGGTCCGGGGCGTGCGCTTGGGGATCCCGTGCGTCGCCAAACTGGATCAAACTCTCCATGCATCGTGTGTAACCGACGGGATCAACCGGGAAGTCGGGACAAAAAATGTCCGGATTGATGCGGATTCCCGCATCGCGCGGTCGGAGGATACGGGCTAAAGAATCGCCGGAAAGGGCGGCAGAACAGGAACCAATCGCGGTTCTCAGCGCATCGCCCGCGGGCCGAAATTGGAGAAGCCATGACCGTCAACAAAGCCATTCTTGTAGGAAATCTGGGCCAAGATCCCGAAATTCGCTCCACCGGATCGGGAACCCCTGTGGCCACGCTGCGAATTGCCACCTCGGATCGGCGGAAGGATCGGGACGGGAACTGGACCGACCACACGGAATGGCACACGGTGGTGGTCTTTGGCCGCCAGGCCGAGAACGTGGGGCGGTTCTGCAAGAAAGGGAAGCAGCTGTTCATTGAAGGCCGCATCCAGACGCGCAAGTGGCAGGACCGCGACGGCCGAGATCGCTACAACACCGAAATTGTGGCCAACGATGTGCGGTTCTTGGGCGGCCGGGGCGAATCGGCCGGCTCCTACGACAGCGGCGGTTCGTACGGCGGCAACCAAGGCGGCGGTTCGTACGGCGGCAACCAGGGCGGCGGTTCGTACGGCGGCAACCAGGGCGGCGGTTCGTACGGCGGCAACCAAGGCGGCGGCTCCGATGGCGGCGGCGGCGAGATGCCCTACAATCGCGACGACGAAATTCCGTTCTAAGTCGCTCCTCGTGGTAGCTTGGCCGCATGAGTCAAGTCCGCATTCACGAGATGTTGAGCTTCGCGGTTCAGCACAAGGCCTCCGACATCCACCTGGGCGCCGGAGAAATCCCCAGCGTGCGCATCGATGGCGATGTCCGGCGGCTTGACCTCGAGCCGCTGACCGCCGACGACGCGCGACGCATGGCGTACTCCATCATGAACGAGAAGCAGAAGACCCGCTTCGAGTCCGAGTACGAGGTGGACTTCTCAATTGGGCTGCAAGGATTGGCGCGGTTTCGGGTGAACGTGTTCACCCAGGCCCGCGGGGTTGGGTTGGTCCTGCGCCAGATCCCCAGCCGGGTGCTGACCCTGGACGAACTCGATGTTCCGCCGATATTTCATCAAATTGCGTCCAAGCGAAAAGGCCTGGTCTTGGTCACCGGGCCAACCGGTTCCGGAAAGAGCACGTCCCTTGCGGCCATCATCGACCACATCAACAAGACGCGTGCAGAGCACATTCTCACCATCGAAGACCCGATCGAGTTTGTGCACACCCCGCACAAGTGCCTGATCAATCAACGCGAGGTGGGAAGCCACACCAAGTCGTTTGCCGTCGCGCTGCGGTCGGCCCTTCGCGAGGACCCCGATGTGATCTTGGTGGGCGAGATGCGCGATCTCGAGACCGTCTCGTTGGCATTGACCGCGGCCGAGACCGGCCACCTGGTGTTTGGAACGCTCCACACCAACTCGGCGCCCGAGACCATCGACCGCATCATCGACGCCTACCCGCACGAACAACAAGCTCAGGTTCGAACCATGCTGTCGACCTCGCTCGCTGCGGTCATCACCCAGACGCTGATCCGGAAAGAACGCGGTCCCGGTCGCGTTGCAGCCCACGAAATCATGATCTGCACGAGCGCGATTCGAAACCTGATCCGCGAGAACAAGCTCCACCAGATCCCGTCCATCATGCAGGCCTCGAAGAGCGACGGCATGCAGCTGATGGAGGCGTCGGTTCGGGGCTTGGTCGAGCGGGGTCTGGTCAGCCGGCAGCGCGCCGTCGCGATCATGAACAACCCCCGCCTGTTCGATGATTGAGCGGGCGGCATGATCCTCATTCCCGCCAGAAACGAGGCCCCCCGCGTGGGGCGAGTGGTGCGCGACGTGCGCGAAGCATGCCCCGGGATACCGGTGGTGGTGGTGGTCAATGGCTGCACGGACGAGACCGCTGCAGTCGCCATCGACGCTGGGGCGCGCGTGATCGAGTCGGCTTCCGGGTACGGAAATGCATTGCTCACGGGCTACCGCTACGCACTGGGCCTCCCGGCGCTTCCATGGGTCGTCCAGATGGATGCGGACGGGCAACACCCGGCCGCGTCGGTGCCGCAGCTCGTCGACGCGCTCGAGCGCGCCGATGCGGTCGTTGGCAGTCGCTTGGCTCGCGGGGGTTCGGCGGCGGGGTGGCCGCGGCGTCGGCGCTGGACCATTCGGGCGATGGGCGCCGCGACGCGTTGGATGTCCGGCCTCCGCATTGACGATGTCACCAGCGGCTTTCAGGCGTTTCGACCCCCGGTGGTATCGATGCTTGCACAGGAGTTCGATCCCGACCTCACCGACGCCAACGTGCTGGTTCGGATGAATCGATGGGGGTTCACCATCGCCGAAGTGGGCGTTCCCATGCAGCCGCGCAGCGGCGGCGAGAGCATGCATGGGGGATGGCGCAGCGCCATATACGCGGGCAAAACTCTGATGGCGGTGAGTCAAGAAATCAGGGGTTGAGAAATCACTCAGCGGGTTATTTGGGGTGCTTGGAGAAAACGCCTGTGCCGATTTTTGATGCCGTACGCCGAGCCACCCGCGATGACATTTGGTCCCGCGGCGTCCAACTCGCGCGAGAGAACCGCGTGCTGGGGATCTCGGAGGCCGATGACGAGTACGTGCTGAGCGTCGTTCCGCAAGGGCGCGCGCGTCCCGCCACCGTCCACTTGTGGCCCGAGGATTCCGACTGGTCGTGCGATTGTGCGGCGACCCTGCGGCCGTGCATCCACATCGCGGCGGCCGCCATAGCACTCCGCACCGCGACCGAGACCGGCGATGGCCTTCCAAGCACTGGCACCAGCGGCGTGGCGTCGGTGGGCTACCGATTCCTGCGCAGTGAGCGGGGGTTGATCCTGCGGCGGGTCGTGAGCGGAATGGCCGATGAACCCATGTTGGAGGGGCCGCTGCAAGGCAACCACAATGGACCCGCAGCGCTGAGCTTTGGGGACGCCGATGTCGCGGCAGAGAGTGCCGTGGCCCACCGATTTGGTGCCGTGGTCAGCCGAGAGCGACTGCCGCGGCTGTTTCGCGCGCTCTCGGACGTCGGCGACGTGACCCTCGATGGCGAGCCCGTGACGGTCAGCGACAAGCCCGTGGTGCCGCACGGGTGGGTCGACGACCACGGCCAGGGATTTCGCCTGCGGTTGGTGCGGGACCCGAGCATCACGGCCGTTCACGGCAACGGCGTGGTCGCATGCGGCACCGTGCTGCACCGGATCGGTGACGGACAGCTCAGTCGTGAACAGCGCAAGGTGCTGACCCGCGGCGTGGTGTTCGGAATCGATGAAGTTGGGCAGCTGGTGGGGGACATGATTCCCCGGCTCGAAGAGAAAATTCCCGTGCACGTTCGCACCAAACGGCTTCCCAATGTGGACGCCAGTCCGCCGCGCATGGTCATGGAAACAAAGCGCCAAGGGGATTCCTTGGTGGTCCGCCCGGCCATTGTGTATGGCGACCCGCCCACCGCCCGCATTCTCCGCGGTGAACTCGAACTCTTGGCCGACACGGTGCCGATCCGCTCGGAGCGCTCAGAGCAGCGTCTGATTCGCCAGCTGGGCGAGGAAATGAGGATGGCGGTTGGCATCGAGACGCGGCTTCAGGGAATGGCCGCCGTGCGGTTTGTGGACCGGCTGGATCGATTCTCCGGCGAGATTCTGGGCAACGGGGTGAAGCAGTTTCGCCGCGTCGAGGCAATCGAACCCGAGATTCGCATCGATGGCGACACGGTGCACGCCGACATGGGGGGCGCCGATCCCCAGGACGTCATCGCGGCTTGGGTGGCCGGGGATGACTTGGTCAGCCTGCCCTCGGGCGGTTGGGCGCCCATTCCCGTGGACTGGCTCGAGCAATACGGCGATCGGTTGGCCGATCTGCTGGCCGCCCGCGACGCCACCGGACGCGTGGCCCGTCACGCCCTCTTTGACCTGGCGCGGCTCTGCGAAGAGCTCGACCACCCACCGCCGCCGGAACTGGAGGGAATTCGCGCCCTTGTGAGCGACTTTGAGGGGATCCCCGATGCCCCGCTGCCGTCGGACTTCACCGGCGAGCTTCGCGACTACCAGCAGCAGGGCATCAACTGGCTCCACTTTCTGAAGAAAACCGAGATGGGCGGTGTGCTCGCCGATGACATGGGGCTGGGCAAGACCGTTCAGGCGCTGTGCTTGGTGGAGTCCAACACCCTGGTGGTGGCGCCCCGGAGTGTCCTGAGGAACTGGGAAAACGAAGCCCGTCGGTTCCGGCCAGACCTGAAGGTGTCCATCTACCACGGCCCGGACCGCAAGCTGGACCGTTCGGCCGACCTCATCATCACCACATACGCCCTGCTGCGCGGCGATCAGGAACGGCTCACCAAGGACGAGTGGTCCATGGTCATCATGGACGAAGCCCAGGCGATCAAGAACCCGCAGAGCCAGGTTGCGCAGGCGTCGTTTAAGTTGAACGCGCGCTTCCGGCTGACGCTGACCGGTACGCCCGTTGAGAACCGCTTGGACGAGCTGTGGAGTCAGATGCACTTTGTGAACCCCGGATTGCTTGGGGGGCGGAAAGACTTCGATGAGCGGTATGCTCAGCCCATTGCCCGGGCCGATGCCGGCATCGCATCTCACCTTCGAAACCGCATTCGGCCGTTTGTCCTTCGCCGCCTCAAGCGCGAAGTGGCTCCGGAGCTGCCGCCCCGCACCGAGGTGGTGCTGCGGTGCCAGCTGTCGCCTGCGGAACGGGACGTCTACAACACCGTTCGCGTCGCCAGCCAAGCCAAGATGGTGGAGCGGATGGGATCGGGCAACGTCATGGCGGCACTGGAGGCGCTGCTGCGGCTGCGGCAGGCTTCGTGCCACAGCGGCCTGGTCCCCGGTCAAGAAGCGGAGGGCTCGTCCAAGATCACCCTGTTGGTCGACACGCTGGTGTCGATCATTGCGGAAGGCCACAAGTCCTTGGTGTTCTCGCAGTGGACCGGTCTGCTCGATCGCATTGAGCCCCACTTGGAGGCCGCCAACATTCCATTCATCCGGCTGGATGGTCAGACCCGCGATCGCCAAGGGATGGTGGATGCGTTCCAATCCGATGACGGTCCGCCCGTGATGCTGATCAGCCTCAAGGCCGGGGGAACCGGGCTCAACCTGACCGCGGCGGACCACGTGTTCTTGGTGGACCCGTGGTGGAACCCCGCGGTGGAAGACCAAGCGGCGGACCGGACGCACCGAATCGGTCAGGACAAGCCCGTTTTGGTGTACCGCCTGGTCGCGGAAGACACGGTGGAAGAGCGGATCATCGCGCTCCAGCAACGCAAACGGGCGCTCGCCGAAGCGGCGCTGGGCGGTGCGGATCAAGCGGCAGCCATCACCCGCGAGGACTTGTTGGCACTCTTGGCTTAGGCCACCCGGGTGCTCCGGGCCCCAAGCGTGCCCATGAGATCGCAGTACCACGCGGCGGTGGCCGCGGTTCTTCCCGGCAGGTCAGCGGTTCCCCAGACCACGCTGATCGTCTCGATGGTGCGGGCATGGGTCTTGGTTCGCTGCGAGTCTTTTACGGGCCCCCCGCACGGGCCGTTGGCGTCGAACAGCGCCAGCAAGCCGCCGATGGCGATCACCTGCCCGGCGGGGTTGAACACGTACTCGGTTCCCGCCGGGGCGAGTGCGATGGCCCAGGGCCCGCAACCCCGATGAGGGTCGACCACGCTGATGGGCAGGCCCGACCACAGCGAGGCCACATTGCAGCAATCCACCGCGGGATTGATCGATCCCAAGGCGGCCCGGTCGAGGGCGTTGACCAGGTACTCGGATGCGGGCTTGCTTCGGCCGCTGGGCTTGAATCCTCCGTGCCGCAGGAGGTCTCGGACGGCGGGCTTGACCGCGTCGGGCCTGTCCACGGGGGGGCTCGCCGCGTTGGAAAACCACACGTCCAGCCCTTCGAGCGTGGGGCAGTCCTCCAACGGGCGCGGCCACACCGTGTGCAGAACGGCGGCATCCAGCAGCGGATGGGGATCAATTGAGCACTTCACGATGGCCCTGTATCCCGGAGCAAGGTTCCACGTGGAACACCCGTTCGACAAAAAACCCTGTACTCTCTCGGGGTGGCCGTGTACCGAATCCCAGACGACCGACACCTCTTTCCCCACGCCAGCCTGGCGGAGCCGAACGGGTTGTTGGGGGTCGGTGGTGACTTGCACCCAAAACGGCTGATGTTGGCGTATGCCAACGGCATCTTTCCTTGGTACTCGGAAGGACAGCCGATTCTGTGGTTCTCTCCCGATCCCCGCTGCGTGCTGATTCCCGCTTCCCTCCGGATTGGTCGAAGCCTGCGCAAGGTGCTGAACAAAGGCGAGCTGCGCGTGACCATGGACCGCGCGTTTCCCCGGGTCATTCATGCCTGCAAGCACACCCCTCGACCCGGGCAAGACGGCACGTGGATCACCGAAGACATGCGCCAAGCGTACATTGAACTTCACCAGTTGGGGCACGCCCACTCGGTCGAAGTGTGGCGAGGCGATGCATTGGTCGGCGGACTGTACGGGGTTGCACTGGGGGGGATGTTCGCCGGCGAGAGCATGTTCAGCACCGCATCGGATGCGTCGAAGATCGCGCTGGTGTGGTTGGTCCGGCAGCTGCACGCGTGGGGGTTTGGCGTGGTGGACGCCCAAGTCCACACGCCCACCCTCGAACGAATGGGTGCAGTAGAGGTGGAACGGTCTCGGTACTTGGCGGACCTGCCGGCGCACCTGGAACACCCGGGACGGATCGGACGGTGGGACTTTGATCCCGGATTTTCGCCCCTCGATTAGCGCACGGCTCGGGCGAGCTGCGACTCGGACATCAGCCCCACATGCACGGAACCCACGGTTCCATCCGCGTTGACGACGACCGTGGTGGGCAACGTGGAGATGTCGTACAGCGCCTGCAACGACTCATCGATGATGGCCACGGGGTAGGTGATCGACCACTCCCGGGTCACGCGTTTGACGCGGGCAACCGGTCCATCGTCCACGGAGAGGCCCAGCACGGGAATGTTGGGGTGCGCGTCTGCGAACGCCGAGAAGGCGGGCGCCTCCTGTTTGCACGGACCGCACCAGGTGGCCCAAAAATTGATCACCACTGGGGTGCCCCGCAGCTCGCTCAACGTCACGGATTCCCCGGTCAAGGTTCGCACCGTGAAGTCGGGGGCAATGTCGGGGATCTGGGGCTTTGGTTGCAGCCACTGGATGCCCAAAAAGACCACAAATCCGAGCGATAGGGCTACTGCCCAATCCTTCAACATCCGTTTCATGCTTGCCTTCTATGATTCCATGCGGGCGTTGACGACCCACAACGTGATACCTTCAGGCTGCCATGAAACGATTCATCCTCTCAGTTGTTTGTGTGCTGGCGGCGACGGTGTCGTCAACCAGCGCTGCTTTGACCCCGCCCATTGGCTGGACGGCCGTTGGTTCGGACATGGCTGTCCTCGACCCCGAGCACCCCGAAAAAGGCCAGGTGCTGGAGTTCCGTCTGGATCGGGCCAAGGGAATGCCGGAAGAGGTGGTGGCGGCGCTCCTGAAGAAGGGTGTGGCCATCGAGCGGTTTGGCATCGAGCCGAACGGCCACATCAACCTGGTGGGTCCCGAGCACTTGGGCCGGGCGAAGCTGTACTGGGCCGAGCCATCGGTCGCCATGTGGTGGGCCGTCATCGCGGGTCCGGACCACGTTGTGAGCCTGGATCCGGATGCCTTGCTGCAGTCATTGCAGCCGACACCGACCGGTGTTCAGTGGGGCAAAGTTGAGGTCCTGGGTGCCGGTTCGGATGGGACCCCCTGGGGCGAAGTCGACAGCCTGAACAAGGGCGGCGAGGGGTGGGGAACCAAGACCACGCAGAGCCCATGGGTTCAAGACGCCGCGGTCGTTGGAAAGTGGGAAGGCAGCGCCAAGATGCGCGGCGTCACCACAAAACTCACCTTCTTCTTTGGGAGCAACGGCGAGCTTCGCGTGCAGTCGATCGCAGAGGACAAGGAGACCGTCACCGAAGGGCACTGGGCCACACGGGATGGCCTGATGCGCATGGACATTGCCGAAGGCGGCTCGAACTTGCCGTACATGCTGACGCAGTCAACGCTCTCCGTGCCGTTCGCGGGTGCGCGTCTGACGCTGTACAAACGGTGACCATCCACCAAGAGCGCCAAGACCGGGTACGGCGCATGCTCCAGCAGCGCCTTGGCTCGGTGGTGGTGGTGCTCGAGGCCGTTCATCGCCGCCACAATGCATCCGCGATCCTGCGAAGCTGCGAATGCTTCGGCGTGCACGAAGTGCACTTGATCACCAAGGGCTTCAAGGCCAGCAAAGGGGCGGCTCGGGGATCGGAACGGTGGCTGGACATTCACCGATGGGGCTCGACCGACGATGCCGTGTCTGCCTTGCGGGAACGGAACTTCGCGGTGTTTGCCGCGGACCTGACCGACGACGCCCACAGCCCCGATACGGTTCCAGTCGACGGGAACGTTGCGATCTTGATGGGGGCAGAGCTGACCGGCGTGAGCGATCGGGCCCGAGCGTTGTGCGATGGCGCCGTCTGTGTCCCCATGCACGGTTTGACCGAGTCGCTCAACGTCTCGGTCGCGGCGGCCTGCATCCTGCAGCGGGTGACCGAGCGGGTGCGAATGCGCACGGGCGGCGGCGACTTGGACCCCATCCGCCAAGACCGGTTCTTTGCGGAGTGGTCGCGCCGCGAGATTGAGGCCCGTCAGGGAATGTTGGGACGGGTCCGCGACGGAGGCTAACCGCCGAAGGCGACGCGCAGGGTCTCGTTGCGGGGATCGGATGGCTTGAGCCCTCGCTGGAGCAACTGCACCCGGCCCTGCAGCGCAGGATTGCCCTGATTGCGATCCATCAGGGCCGCGATGTATTCATCGTCCCAGGTGGCTTGTTTGCGGTGCTTGCTCAGGTCGCCCATCAGTTCCTGCACCCGCTTCGGTTGAAGCCGATCCTCAAGGTACAGCACGATCAGCAAGCGAACCGCTTCAAGGTCGAGGGGCTGCGATCCGCATTTTCCGGGGGCTGAACAGCAGCGATTGAGTCCATCCTCCAGCAGTTGCATCGCGTTGATTCGGTTGCCCTTCCGCATGCGAATCCGCGCCAGCAACTTCACCAACCCCATGTCGCGACTGGACTCCCTGAGCAGCGCGGTGGTCTTGGTGTCTGCACCGTCGATGTCACCCACCATGAACAACAACTGGGCTTCGGCGCTGGCGAGCATCAGCCGTTCGGCGGGGGTGGCGGCGGCGTCGACGAGCGGCTCAATGCAGTCCAGTGCATCGTCCGCGCGGCCAATGCGAACCAGGGTCTGCACCAACATCACGGCGGAATGAGACGTGCCGATCCGTTGGTGGCCGACGGTGTCCCCAAAGGTCATCAGCTCGCTGGCTGCGGCGTGCAGCTCGTTGGCGGCGATCGCGGCCTTGGCGCGCTCAAAGCGGGCCGCATCGTCGATGGCAGTGAACGGCTGGAGGGCCGCCATCGCCTGCCCGGGCTGGCCGTTCTCCGTCATCATGGCGGCCGCGGCAAAGTCTGCACCCAACTCCAGCATGCGCGCGCGCAGGTGCTCGGGATAGCGCTCGATCAACAGCGCGAATCGAAGGCGGGGATCGTCGGGGGGCAGCGACCAAATCGGATCGTCCCCGGCTGGCTGGTCATCGGCCATGGGCACGGGCTTGGGCGCGGGCTTGGGCATGCTGTCTCGGCCGGCTCGACGGGCATCGCGCAGCTGCTCGTTGGTCGCGCCAAACTCTCGGGCCATCGCGAGGTGTTCTTCGGCTCCCGCTCGGTCGCCGGCGCTGTACCGCGCACGGCCTTCCTCCAGGTTGGCCGCCGCGAGGCCCTGCAGCGCGGTTTGCATCAAGGCCTCGGCGCGAGGGTGGTCCAGGCCTTCCAAAATCCAGCGGGCTTCGTGATGCTCTCGAAGCGCAATGAGCGCCTCCGCCTTGGCGATTTTGGCATCCGGATCCGTGCCCAGCAGTTTGGCCAGCCACCCCATCACCCGTCGTCCTCGGTGTCATCAAAGGCGTGGTACCGACGCCATTCCTCCAGAAAACTCAGGGACCGAGGTTCGACTTTGTCGACGTAAATGATTCCGTCCAAGTGGTCGCACTCGTGCTGGGCCACGACGGCTGGGAACCCGTCGAGCTGCCGCTCGAAGGGCTGTCCGAGATGGTCGAACCCTTTGACGTGGACCCCCGCGGGTCGCGCCACCGTGCCGCGCATGCCTGGAACGCTCAAGCAACCTTCTTCGGTGGTCGCGAGCTCGGTGGTGGTGGGGGTCAACACCGGATTGATCCACACCTCGAAGCCGGCCTCGGGATCGAGCGAGAGAATCACCAGTCGCAGGCTGTGATGGACCTGAGGGGCCGCGAGACCCGCGCCGTCGTACTCGACGACCGTGTCGAGCATGTCGCGGATCAACTGCTGCACGGGTGCGCTGGTGATCCGGTCTGGCGGGATGGGGTCGGCAACCCGGCGAAGGACCGGATTGCCCATGCGGGCAACTTTGAGAATGGCCATAAGAGTCCCTATCATGTTGCCAATGGATTGCCGTCTGGGTATCTGTCCAGTGTCGGGGCGGTGTCCGTTGCCTCGGGGAGTAATGCAGTGGCTGAACGCGAAGAAAAGTGGGAAGACAACGTCAGTGGCAACGTGACCATCGGTGGGCAGACGGTGTCTTTTTATGTCGACAAAGAATGCATCCTCTGCTCGGTGTGCTCCGATGCTGCGCCGAACAACTTCCGGATGAGCGACGACGAAGACCACGACATCTGCTACAAGCAGCCCGACTCCGAAGATGAGCTCGAACAGTGCTACGAGGCGCTGGAGAACTGCCCCGTCGAGGCGATCGGCGACGACGGGTAGCAAGGGGCATCGCGGCTCCAACCCGTTGACGGCGTTTGGCGTTCGCTGGTAGCGTTCTGGCTCTGGAGTCGACCATGCGCATCGCAGCAGTTTTCGCCGTTTTACTTGGGTCGTTTCCGGCATGGGCGCTCAACGCCCACGAGATGCCCGAGAGCGCGCACACTGTGGGCAAGGGAAACGCGCAGGTGCACCTGGGCCTTGGGCAATCGTCCTTTGGGCTCACCGAAAAGCTGGATCTGCGAACCCGATTGCTGGGCCAATACTTTGGTTTCAATGCGCAGCTCAAGTGGGCGCTGCATCAGACCGACACGAGCGCGCTCAGCATTGAACCACTCGTGTGGGCCGAGTGGCCGTGGGCGACCATGGGCTTTCCGTCCTATTCGGCCGGTGCGATGCTTCGCCATTCGTCACGGGTGGGGGAGAACGGGCAACTCAACCTGGGTGTGGGCGGCATCTACGACCACCTCAAGGTGACCTTTCAGTTCTCGAGCGAGTACGACCCGCGACGCGGGTTTGGCGGGGATTGGTGGTACTCGCTGACCCTGACCCGCGCGCCGGTTGCCTTTGGCCACGCGGTCACGGACATCGGGGAGAACGACTTCGAGCCGGGCTGGGTGTTTCACGGCATTCGGGTTCCCGTCGTGATGGGCTACGAACACGCGGTCTCGGATTCGGCGACGGTCAACACCGTTGTGCGGGTCCATCCGATGAACATCGCGAATGGGGGCAGCTGGTACGCCGAGTTCCATCCAACCTATGCCACGAAAATGGGCGAGCGGGCGCGCGTGGTCCTGGGGTTGAACGTGGTGGTCCCGGGCAATCCGTTGCCGATTGCCGACGATGAACTCGATGAACTGGTGAACGACCAGGCGTCCAATCTGCACGTGCGCGCGTGGGAAGCGTGGGTCCCTGAGATGCCGATCCTTCCGCTGCCCCACATCGGATTTTACTGGGTCTTTTAGGGCCCAAACAGGCGGTCTCGAAGCGCCTTCACTTCGGCGTCGGCCTCGTCGGCGATCGCCCGCAGGGTCTGGTGGTCCGGCACGCGGTCGTCCAGGTCGATCTTGCGGTCCACCACGCCGGAGGGTCCCACCCGCAGCTCGCCCAACCGCAGCCCTTGTTCGTGGGATCGAATCCATACGGCCTTCCCGACGCGGAACGGGGCATCGAGGCTCCGGTGCTTGCGCGTGTCGATCACCGCATCGATGCGCCCGGTCTTCGCCAAGCGTTTGGCCGCATCGTAAGCGCCGTGATTGAAGAGAACAATGCGGTCCACCGACTCGGGAATCGCCGACAATGCGTCCATTCCTGCCCGGGTCGGATCGAGGCGTTCGTACAGCGGCGTTTGGATGCTGGCGTGGCCGCGATGCGACACCCCAATGAATGCGAACGTCAGGCCATTGTGTTCGGCGTAGACGGCGGGCTCGATGCCCGGACCCCGCAGATTGGCGCTCACCAGGGGAAGGCCACCGGCGGCTCCGTCCATCGTGCCCAGGGCCGGGAGGTCCTCGAAGCCCACGTGAACCGCCGCCGGGTTCAGCGCGCTCAATCCCTTGATCATCCATTGATTTTTGAGCTCGGCTTCGGGGATCGGGTTTCCATCGAGGCCCGTTCCCCCATCGAGCCATCCCCCCACGTTGACAAATAGATTGGGTTGCGATGCTTCCACGATGGATGCGGTCCGTGGAAGGCCTCCCCGGGGACGAGTGGCGCACCCGCAGGGCGCCAAGTCGCCCCGCTGTTCGCCGGTGTAGAACAACACCCACTCCGCATCGTCGGGCGGTGCGATGCGCTCCCGGAGCGACCCTTCCGAGATCAGGTGAGCCGCGAGGCCATCATCACCGCGGACGATCCGCGACGCGACGGGTTCCGCGGCACCGGCGAGTGCTTCGATGAGCCACAACAGGATCATGGACCCAGGGTACCCAATCGTCGGTTTTTTTGCGCGGGTGCTCATGGTGTGGGGCCGAGTTTCCGTTTCCCGAACACAGCGGACGGAAACCCCATGAGCACCACATCGGTTCCCCACATCACGCGGCCTCGCGCCGTCGCGCGGCACCTGCGCACCATTTCGTACGACGTCACCGCCGCGTGCATGACGTCCAGCTATCTGGAGGTGCCCGGAACCTTTGATGCCGCCGTGGATGAGGACGGCCTCGTGTTTGTGGGGCGCCCCGGACCCCTCAGCCGGGCGGCGCAGATCGAACCCGGACAAGCCGTTCGGATCGACTACCGTTTTCAGGCGGAGCCGCTGTTTTTTGTGTCGCGCATCATGGGCGAGGCACACGATGGCGGGTGGGCCTTGGCGCGCCCCCGCTCGGTTCAACGCCGCACGCGGCGGGACAACCAGCGGCGATCGATGCCCGCCGGTACCGGGGTGCAGATGGCCATCATGACCAACCAGGGGATCCAGCCATTCCCCATCGTTGACCTGTCGAGCGGGGGCGCTGCAGTTCAATACGATCCGCGGCGGGTCGGCCTGTGGGTCGGCCGACGCCTGACGGTTTGGCTGGAGGCTCCGGAACGAACGGGTGTGGCGGTGACCGTAGAGGTTCGCCACGTCTCTCGTCGGGGCTGCGGGCCCGGCCACAAAGTTGCAGGGGTGCGGTTTGTGGATTCGGGCGCGCAGGCACGGCAAGCCATCGACCGGGTGTTGGTCGGCGGCTGATTCCCAAAGGCTGGCCCGATCCCGTTCGGGGCGATCGGGGGTCGGGTCAGCCTTTTTTGCTCCAGGCTGCAAGCACGCGAATCGGGCGAGCGCAGGCGTCCCTGTGGGCCTGGTCGAAGCGCTCGGGAGCGGTCTCAGCGAGGATCTCCATTCGACCTCGGGGTCGCGAGTTGACTTCGATCACCCACGGGTTGAGTTCCCGATCCAGCGCCAAGTCGATGCCCACCTCGACCATTCTGCGGGCAACGGGCAAGGCATCGAAGGCCCGGGCAACCGTGCTCACCACCGTGCGAATGGCCGCCAAGCAGGTCGATGGGAGGGCCGCGGTTCCATCGACCACCTCGGCGCCCTTTGCCGCATTGGCCACTGGATCGGTGCGGCTCTGCCGAACGACGGGCGCGCCCTGGAACCACCCCCCGTCTGCGGTGCGCTGAAGCAGCACCCGCACCGTTCGCGATGCCCAGGCCGTGGGCGGCTCAACCGCGGACTGCAGGATGGTCGGATCGGGCCGATTTGGCACGACCCCTTCGAGCGTGGGGGGCAGGGGGTCGCCGGGCATTACCCGGCGAACGCCGATGCCGAGGGCGCCATATTGGGGCTTGAGGAAGCCCGAGCCCCACGCGCGCAGCGCCGCGTCGAAGCGATCTGGATCGGCCGTCACAACGGGCATCGGAACGCCCAGCGCCTCCAGGCCGCGCTGCGACGCGATTTTGTCGCGGCACCACAGCGTAAAGTCGACAGGGTTGGCCATCACAATGCCGTTGCGGCCCCGCATGATGGCGGAAAATTGCTCCGACCGAAGCTGGCTCGGAAACCGGTCGTGCAGCCCATCGATGGGGATCGCATCGACCGGCTGCCAGCCGCCCGGCCGCGCTCGGTAGCCGGTGATTCGGGCGTCTTGCAGGGCGTCGCCGAAGATCACATCGATGCCTTCCTTGGCCAGCATCAAGGCCGCGCGCCCGATCGGGCGGGCCTCGGGAGGGGTGGTGGGCTCGCCCCCGTTGGTGGGGACCAACACCCCTATGGTGCACCGTGAATTCATGGCGCCGTACTAACACTGCAGCGTTACATCCTGCGGTGTCGAATCTCTCCGTTGAAGCATGGATCATTGGCGCGCTCCTGGTGGTGATCGCCGGACTGTGGGTTCGGCTGCGGCAGTGGGCCAACCGGGGCCATGTGCGGGCCGTACGCCGCGCGCGTCGGGCGGGGGCGGGCGAACGCGCTGCTGAGCGCGTCTTGGAGGAGGCCGGGTACGCGGTGTTGGAGCGTCAGGTCCGCTGCATCTGGTGGATCGATGTGGATGGCCGAGAAGAGGAGGTGGAGCTCCGCGCCGATTTGTTGGTGGAGCGCGATGGGGAACGGTTCGTTGCCGAGGTCAAGACGGGGGCAAAAGCGACGGACCCGACGTTCCCGCCGACCCGCCGGCAACTGCTGGAATACCGATTGGCGTTTGATCCCCATCGGGTCCTCTTGGTGGATGCCGAAGCCGAGGAGATTATGGAGGTTTGTTTTCCGCGTGCCTCGGTTCAATAAGGGATGGCAATGAGACGTTTGGGACCGGTCTTGCTGGTGATGGTGATGGCGGCGTACGCGGCCGTCAGCGTCGTGCCGGCGTGGACCAAGGTTCGAGGTGCGAAGCACGGCCGGGATTTCGCCACCTACCATTACGCCGCTGCCGAGGTGTTGGATGCGGGCGATCCGTACGACACCCAGAGGCTGTCGAAACGGGCAAAGACGGAGGGCACCCGTGCCAAGGTTCATCCGTATTTTTACCCCCCGCCGTTCGTCCTCACCATGCTGTGGTCGCCGTCGTTCGACTTGTTGACGAGCTACCGGGTGTGGTTTTGGCTGAATCAGGGGTTTGTGCTGCTGTGCTTGGCGATGTTTCGCCGATGGTTCCGCGCGCCGTGGTCCGTGTTGGCCGTGCTGTTGTTGACCTTCACGCCCATCACCGACAACGCCAAGATGGGTCAGGTCAATGCGGCCGTGATGGCGGCCGCTGTCGCAGGACTCTGGCGAACCAATGGGGCGTTGGTGGGGGCGGCCGCCATGGCGAAGATGGCGCCGGCGCTCTACCTGGTGGGATGGGCGTCGCGGCGCGCGGTTCGTCCGGTGCTGATGGCGGTGGCGGTGGCGATCGGGTCGAGCTTGGTCGCATTGCCGTGGGTCGATCTGGCGACGCAGATTCGGTTTTATACCGAGGTGCTGCCGGGCTTTTCCACGGGCGACTACCACGGGCTCACGGTTCGGATTGGGTTGCCCGCCAACCATTCGATTCCAGACCTGTTCAACCAGCTGTGGCCGGGCCCCGATCGCCACACGCTGTCCCAAGGCGCAGCCCGCGCGTCCAAGGCCTGCAGCCTCGTCCTCTTGGGCGCCCTCGCGATGGTGTTGCGCCGACGGGTGGACCGGCTGGGAACCGCTGCAGGCTTTGGTGCGCTGACGGTGCTCATGCTGGTCACGCCCGTCTACACCTATGAGCACCACTTGGTGATGGCCCTGTTTCCCGCCGCTGTGGTTGGTGCGGCGTTGGTGGAAGGCCGATTGGGTCGCTGGGGTTGGGTTGTGGGGCTCCCGTCCTATTTTTTCACTGCGT
>JAYZVA010000043.1:0-7391 GCA_036156175.1 Myxococcota bacterium | reverse complement strand
TGTAGCCCACATCCATCCCCTTCTGGCGCGGTTGAGAAGGTGGGAACATAGGGCACTCCCCCAGCGCCCCGACCCTCGACTACGTCAAAACCAGGCGCCCCCCCCCACCAACAACTAAATCGGACCGTTGAGACGATTCGGCCCGACAAAGTGCGCTGCGCCCAGGCCGGTGGTGACGCACCAGTCGCTGGGGGCTCTCAGGGTGCTGCCCACGGAATAGCAGGCCTGGGTGTAGGCAGCCGCGCCATCGGTGGCGATCTCCGCATCGTGCAGGTACCAGTCCGGATCGGTGACGTCATAGGTGGTTCCGCCGATCAACCAGTCGCCAGCGGGCAGCTCGACCGGCTCGATTCCCACGTAGCGGAACCCGTCGACCAGGGGGGTCAGGCCCGCCTCCCGGCCTTTCGGGTGATGCTGGAGACCCAGGACGACGACATCTACGTGGTCTACGACGAGATGGACAAGTACGCCTGGAAGGAGACCTCACAGGCCAAGCTGGAGCACTACCGGATCTCGGTTGTGGATGGGGAGTGAGATGGTCTGTTCGGTTTGTGGGGAACAGTTCAGAACCACCCCCTTCTGGCGCGGTTGAGACGGGTGGCGTGAGGGCTGCGGTAGGCTCCGGGTCGGAGTTGTCTATGCGTACTGTCCTTTCGGCTGTCTTGTTGTCCCTGCTCTCTTTCGGCCTGGTGGCTTGTGGGGGGGACACCTCCACCGGTGACTCCGGGGACACGGAGACAGACGCTGACACCGACACCGACACCGACACGGATTCCGATGCCGACGCCGATGCCGACGCCGATGCCGACGCCGACGCCGACGCCGATGCCGACGCCGATGCCGACGCCAGTCTGCTTGTGGAGAGCGTTGATATCGCGTGCACCGTCGGCAACTGGAGCTACGCAGTCTCGACGTCCACTGCCACGGAGAGCGCTTCGTTCGAGGTCGTCAACAGCGTGACGGGCCAACCGAATCCACCCGAGTTCCACACGCTGACCATTTCCGGGTCATCATCCGGCGGCGGCGAAAGCTACAGCCGGGAGCTGCTCTTGGTGGATGGCTACTATTACGAAGATGTATCCAGCCAGTTCCCCTGCACCGATGAGGCGTCGGGAACCAACGATGAGCTCACCTGGAAAATCGACCTCTTTGGCGACGTCAATCGCACGACGCCGGTCGGGTGCGTGGTCCTTGGACACGACCCGGCCGCGTTTTCCGCGAGTGACTGCGCGGTCTGGACGAACCCGTAAGGCGAACAACCGACGCTATTCGGATTCGCCTTCTTCCGTTTCGTCTTCCGGCGGCCGTTCTTTCTCGCACATTTGCGCATCGAAGTCGCCCGACCACCACTGGGTGGCAAAGCGACCTGCGAACTGGCCCTGCGCACCGCGCGTGACTTCGACCCACGCGTCTTGCCCTGCAAACGCGTATTCAAACCCTTGGTGCCAGCCACCGACCACCAGCGTTCGGTGGGCAACCGTCTCGGCGGCCTTCGTTTCACCGGTCGCGTACAAGCCATTCCACGCGGGTGGCGAGCTCCCCGGCTTTCGTCCAGTGAAGTAGCCCACCTCGAAGGACAAACCCGAGTCGACCAAGGAATCGGCCCCCGCCACCATCGCGCAACTGACCGTTCCATTGGTGGCAATGGTCAGCGTACCGTAGCCGTCTTCCCCATCGTTGTCGGGACCCGGCGTAAACAAGAAGATGGACGCACCATTCATCGACCAAGGCGCATTCTCCACCGACACCACATCACCCGACCCGGATGAGGCACACCCTGCTGCGAAAGCCATAAAGAAAAGTTTCATCATTGCACCGGTTGGAAAGCAAATCGGACGCGGCGCTCTTCACCTTGAGTCACATCGGCCGTCAACGCCTTTCGTTTCCCCGTCAGAATCTCGACGGCGACCACGTGGTGGCGGCCCGGGGTGACCTCAGCCTTCACCACCGGGGTGATGCCCACCTTCTTATCGTCCACGTAAATGTTGGCGGATTCATCCGAATCGATCGAGAGGTACCCAATGGCACGCTGAGGCGCGGTGGCCTGAGCGACTGTACCCGTGCGGGGTGCGGGCTGAATGTTTGGGGCGCCCCCCGTTGCCGGAGCCACAGCGGCTGGCGCCGGACCGACGGGTGCATCGACTGTTGCAGGACTGCTGACCTCACGAAAGGTCAAAACCACCGCCATGATCGCAATGCCAATCAGGAGGATGACCAGCAGCAACACCGGTGGGTCTTCTTTGTCGGGAATCGCTCGAAACGTGCGACTCTCACTCGGCACATCGAGGTTTAGACGGGGCGGGGTGGGCGGCAGACCGGTCGTCCGGGGCGGTTCCGAATCAAAGAACCCGGTGTCGTCGTCATCCCAAACCACCTCTGCGGGTGGGGGACTTGGGGATTCCACCGTCTCGTAGTCTGCAAACGGATCGGCGAAGTCGTCGACCAGGGAGTCCGAAGCCTCGCTGCGTTGAAATGCGGTGGAAGTCGGTGCGGGAGGCGGCGTGTCGCGAATGACCACGGTCGACACCGATGCTGCGTTCAAATCTCCGGGCTCATCATCCCGGGTTTCCGCGGGGTCGCCCAACACTTCCGCCGAAACGCCCATGGACAACGACGGCGGCGCGGCGCCGCCAAGGTCGACGATGTCTTCCTCGTCGACGTCGATGGAGTCGTCCAAGAACTCCAGGGGCGCATCGTCTTGCGGACCGGCTGGCATGGCCAACGCGGATACGTCGAACACGGGAGACTCGTGCTCCGAGGCCGTCGGTGCGACAGATGTCTCGCTTCCCAAGAAGACCCGAAGCGGTCCGTCGTTTGCATCGGCGGCGGCCTCTCGATCCTCTTCTTCGTGGAACAAGTTGAGATCGAAGTCGGGCTCATCGTCTTCCAATGGCGGTGCCGATACCGGCGGTGCCGGCATCGTGATTCCGGGGATATCTTCACTGACGAGCAGGAGCCCCGGCTGTCCACTGAAAAGGCGCGATCCGCGTCGTTTGCTCACTGAAAACCCTCGGTTTTACCCAACTACGACCAGAGCTCTTCCAGGCTTGATGGAATCTTGGACCCATCCGCAATCCCCTGGAGAACGGTGACTTTGTCTGCATCCACTTGGAGGTGGAGGCCCTGAGACGTGGGGATGCTCTTCAGCACTTCTTCCCGGATGAGGTGGTTGACTGCGCGCCTCACGACGAACTGGTCTGCCGGTTCAAGGCCGCGAAACAAGTTGTCCGCACGGGTGGTGTTTCCACCGACCACTTCGCGGTCAATCAGCATCTGAGCGGCGATGCGCACCAGCTTCCGACCGGAGACATCGTCTTCGATCTTCGGTGCACTGCTGCCCCACCAAGTCTCGACACCGGCGAGATCGCACACCTTATCGATGTCATTTTGGTCGAATGCCAACGTGTACGGCAACCCGCCGGCTTGGCCGAGCAACCGCGCAACTTCGAAGGGATGCAGGTCGAGGCTGGATGCAATCTGGGAAAGCCGAATCTTTTCAAACAAATCAAGAGTCGCCATGGTCTACCCCTCCTCGTCGGATGCGTCGTCGTCGGGTGCAACCACTTCGGGCTCGACCCAAACCATCTGCAGGCGCAAGCGGCCCGCTTCGAACTCGGCCGCCTTGCCGTTGGATTCATCAATCAAATCGTCCAAAACCCGCGGGAGGTTTCCCTTCACATTCGAGTCCCCCAACCACACTTGAATGGCCAACGCATTCTCGTACTCGGCGTACTGCAACGGCGCATCGGCCGCGCCGACTTCGGCCAGCATCTTGCCCACGCAGGCGATCACCCGGTAGGCGATGAGCGATGCCAAATCTTCGGCGCGCTCGCTCCACTTGGAACACGTCTCAAACGGCGTGGGGACAATCACGGCGAGCGCCTCCGGCGCGCCGCCATCCGGTGCATCGATCGAACCGACAATCGCCACGCCGATGCCCTGAGCGTCCACGGGCTCGATGTCCGCGGCCATGGCCTCGAACACGGGTCCCAGTTCTTTCTTCACATTCGCGTGGTGAGCCAAGATGGCTTGTTTGTAGGTCTTCGGGAGCGAATCCAGCCCCATCTCCACGTCTTGGAACTCTTCGTACTCGTTGACCAGTTTGTTGTATTCCGGCTTCTCGATCAGTTCCTGAACCCGGCGCTCCCGCGCCTTGACCTGGTCGCCGTACAGCGAGCCGCGGGCAGCAACCAATCCGCGGTCGCCCGCGAGGTTCTTGAGGGCTGCTTCGCGCCGACGGGCGAGCTGCTCCCCGGGTAGGCTGGCTTTGAGCGCCTCGACCTCCACCTTCCGTGAAGCGAGTGTCTCCAACGTCGCTTGGCGTTCTTCAATCTCACGCTGAAGCCGCGCTTGCTCTTCCGTGATCTCGCTGTGCTCCCGATCCGCACTCGTGTCCGACTCTTGTCGCCATCGATCGATGTCCTCAAGGGCCGTCACCAACTTCGGGGTCATTTGTCCCGCTGTCGCACTCATTTCGTTTCACCATCCCCTGGTTGCTAAACCGACCCAAGCAACGAACCTGGGCACGAAGCGAACCATATCAAAAATCAAGCGTTCTACCCATTGCAAACCCCCCAAAGGCCTTCGCCGCTGTAGGCCGCCTGTTGGGCTGCTTCGATGAGGCGACGATCGTATCGGCCTTCGCCAATGTCCGAATACAGACGGGCGTACCCGGCGCGAATGACGAGTTCATTCACAAGCACCTCGAATGAACCGTCCTCTTGCACCCCAAAATCGTCGAGTGAAATCAGGTGTTCAGCGAGCGGATCGTCGCTTTCAACATCGATAAATACCCAGGCCAAGGTCCGTCCGAAGTTGCCCTCGCATTCGTCGTCAAACTCCAGCCGCAACGCGCGCCCTTCCAACACATCTGCGAGGTAGTCGGACGCCTCGGCACCATAACAATCGGCCGGCTCATCCCCGTGCGCCACCTCGGGTGCATCAACGCCCAACATTCGCACACGTTCCGATTCGGCGACGTCGGTTTCGGCGCAGGTGGCGAGATCGAAGGTGTCGCCGTCCACAATGCACGCGGCAGGCTCCACGCGTGCGTCCGCACACCACTCGACATCGAACAGCTCGACCCGATCCTCGAGCGGCGAGCACCCAAATGCCAAGACGACCATGAACGCGTGATGAGTATCCATTGAAACCCCTTAGCACCCCGAGCCGGAGGGTGGTACGATTGACGTAGGGGAGGACGCCAGTGGCGATTCGGCCAGATGAACAAACCAGCGAGCCTGTCCGGTCCGACGACGAGGCACCCGCGCACGGTTCCGAGTCCACGGATTTTGTGGTGTCCGCGCACGGCGTTGGGAAACGGTTCGACATTTACAAAAATGACCGCGGGCGCATGTTTGAGTTTTTTGGCCGTCGAACGCACCACCAAGAACATTGGGCCCTCAAGAATGTGGACTTCCACGTCAAGCGGGGCCGGAGCTTTGGAATCATTGGGCCAAACGGTGCCGGGAAGTCCACGCTGCTGAAGTTGATCGGCGGGATCACGCCGCCCACCGAAGGCGAGGTTCGCGTGCGGGCCCGGCTCTCCACCTTGCTCGACTTGGGCTTGGGCTTTCATCAGAACTTTTCCGGACGGGAGAACATCCGCCTCAACTGTGCCCTGTTGGGCATGGAATCATCCGAGGTGGAGAGTCGGATGCCCGACATCATCAGCTTCGCGGAGCTGGGCGAGTTCATCGACTACCCGGTCCGCACCTACTCCGCGGGAATGAACCTTCGACTTGGGTTCTCCATCGCGGCGCACACCGACGCCGACGTGTTCCTCATCGACGAAGTGCTGGCCGTCGGCGACCAGTATTTCCAGCGACGCTGCATCGACAAAATCGAAGAGTTTCTGGCCAATGGAAAGACCATCATCCTGGTGAGCCACGACCTTCATTCCGTGCGGTCCCTGTGCGACGAAGTCCTCTGGCTCGAGGAGGGCCAAGTGCGCGCCTTTGGGCCAGCGAAACAGGTGGTTGAGCGCTACGTCGACATCGAACGGGAGCGCTCCGTCGGCGCAGAGGCAAGAAAGGTACGACCGTTTGTCGCACCGTTGAAATCCGTCCCCACGCCGACCTACGAGGCCACGGTCGATGACCCGAAACTGAAGGCCGCGATCTTGGAAGCGTGCCGGGTGCCCAACCTGCCCGAGCTTGCCCGGGAGCACGTCATCGCCGAGGCCTATGACGTCGTGGATGGCGACACGCCTGTGGTGCAGGGAACCGGTGAGGTCCGTGTCCTCGATGTCCGCATCATGGATGGCGATGGCCGCGACAGAAATCGATTCCAGACCGGAGAAGACTTGGTCGTCGCGGTCACCTTCCGAACCACTCGAGCCATCCAAGATCCCATCTTCGGCGCCGCCATTTATCGCAGCGACGGCGTGTACGTTCATGGACCCAACTCCAAGTGGGACAACGTATTGGAAGGCACCTACCACGGGGTGTACACCTTTTTCGTGCAGTGGCGAAGCCTGGAGTTGTTGGCCGGCCGGTATCGGCTCAGCATTGCCGTGTTCGACCAAGGACACCTCAAACCATTCGTTTGGCACAACCAACTCCACGACTTTGAGGTGACCACGCACATCGAGGACCACGGAATGGTGTTGATGGACCATGCTTGGGGCCTGATCACTCACCTGAAGACGTGAAGCGGATTCTCTTGATCGGCCGGGGTCCCCTCCCCGGCCCCGATACCGTCCGAATGGGGTTCTCTGAACTTCGGACCGCGGCATTCGCGCAGGCGATTGCATCGGCAGGAACAGACTTGCGCACGGCACTGCTGGTTCGGGAGCCCACCCCGAAACCCGGCATTTCCCCCCCGTCGTGGTGCTCCACAACCCCCATTCAAGAAGAAAGTCCGGGCTGGATCGATCGGCTGCGCGCCCTGGCACAAGGAGCGGACGGGATCGTGAGCGCGGGTCCCTACAATCCGGGCCGAGCAGCCATCGCCATCGCGAATGACACACCCGTGTGGGTCGACGTACCCGGCGATCCGATGTCTGAGCTGGGCGCGCTCGCCCGCGTCGCGTCCACGGGCCTGAACCCGTCGACCATCGCGGCTGCCGTGGCGGCGTGCACGGCCGTTCTGAACCGAGCCGACGCCCTTTCAGTCATCAGCGGTGCCCAGCGCCACGCGGCACTTGGCCAACTTGGGTTGATGGGGCGGACCTTGACGGAGCCAACGACACCGCCCGTCCACATCGTACCCATCACCAGCAACTTCGGATTCGACGAGCCCACCCCGCCCGCCCGTACGGGACGCCGTACAACCATCGCGTTGAGTGGTGCCTTCAACCCATGGTTCGACGACGAGCGGGTCTGTGCAGCCCTCGACGAAGCGTTCCGTCGACGACCGGACATCGCCGTCGTTGTCACCGGCGGCGGCAT
>JAYZVA010000042.1:0-6857 GCA_036156175.1 Myxococcota bacterium | reverse complement strand
CGGGCGTTCCGGTGTCTCCGGGCGTTCCGGTGTCTCCGGGCGTTCCGGTATCGTCATCGCAACCGGCGGTGTCCCATCCGTTGCACGAATCGGTGACGACGTTCGCTTCAATGCTTTCGGTGAACACCGCATCGCTCTCGTACACAAACCCGGTTCCGGCGTCGTCAGGGGTGGCGGCGAATGAGAACTCGACGGTTCCCGCGGCAAGCCCATCGACGGTTCCGCAGTACAGCGCTCCAGCTTCGGCAACGAGGACTTCGGTCCAGTCGCCGGCTGCACTGACGGCGTGGAAGGAATCGGTCTCGGCGGGAACGGCATCGGGGACGGTTGCGGCATCCAGACAGATGTCGATGGCTCCGCCAGGCACCCGGTCCGACCCGGCCAATGCACTGCTTCCCGTCACGCACTCGGCGGCTGCCGGCAGGTCGGTCGACCCCGCGACCGTGCAGGAGCGAATGTCGGTGTCGGAACCCGTTGCTGACGCGGTTCCCGAGACGCATGCTGCGAATGCGTAGGTTCCAGCGGCGGAGTCGGGCTCCGTGCAATCGCCGACCGCCGTGTCGGTGTCTGCGGTGCAGGCGGCGGTCACGTACTCGCCGTCGCCGGGGGTGGTGCAGTCGGCGATGGTGGCGTCGGTGTCGGCCGTGCACGCGGTGGCGATGTACTCGCCGTCGCCGGGGGTGGTGCAGGCCGCAATGGTGGCGTCTGCGTCGCTCGCGCATGGAACGTCGATGAACTCGGCGGGCCCGGGCGTGGAGCAGGTCTCGATGATCGCATCGGCATCCGCGGTGCAGGGCGCGGCCACGTACTCGTCCGCTCCGGCCGTTGCGCAGCTGGCGATCAAGGCGTCGGTGTCGGCCGTGCACGCGGTGTCGATGAACTCGCCGTCGCCGGGGGTGGTGCAGGCCGCGATGGTGGCGTCGGCGTCGTCGGCGCACGGTGTGGCCACGTACTCGCCGTCGCCCGGGGCGGTGCACCCGAGCACGACCGCGTCGGTTCCCGCCGTTGTGGAGTCTCCCGGCACGCAGGCGCCGGTGGTGTACTCGTCTTCTGCGGCAACGCTGCACGCTGCAATGACCGTGTCGACGCCGTCGGCACAGATGCTGACGACGTACTCCCCGTCAGTGGGCTCGCTGCATGCCGCCATGACCGCGTCGCTCCCCTCGGCGTTGTAGGCGCCGGGGTCGCACGGCGTCTCGATGAACTCGCCGTCGCCGGGTGCGGTGCAGTCGTCGAAGGCGGTGTCGCTGCCCCGGTCGTTGGGGTCGCCGGCATCGCAGGGCACGATCACAAACTGGCCCTCTTCGGGCTCGCTGCACGCGCCCACCTCGGTGTCGGTGCCGAGTTCGATCGGGCCGCCGCCGTCGCACCGCTCGGTGACCCGCTGGCCTTCGGCGGGAAGGGTGCATTCGGTGAACTGGGTGTCGCGGGTGGGTGTGCAGAGGCCCACCACATACGCGTCGTCGCCGGGCTCGGTGCACGGCTCGCACGCCGTGGCGGCATCTTGGTCGAGGTCGGTTTCGCCGGGCTCGCACGCGGCGCAGATGTCCGCGTCGCCACCGGGCGAGTGGGTTCCCGCGTTGCATGGAATGCATTCGCCTTCCTGCACGATTTCTCCGGCTGCACACTCGACGTCGGGGGTGGCGTCACCGGTGTCGACCTCGGTTTGGGCGTCTGGAGCGGCCGATGCGTCGGGGCTGTCGCTCTTTGTGGTGTCGCAGGCGGTCAGACCAAGGGTCAAAAGCAGGGCGATTGCGTGTTGCATGGGTGCTCCAAAGCGGGTTTGGCGCGCAAGATAACAAACCGTGGAGGGGTTTCGAGCAGTTGGGTGCGATTTGGTCAATTCCGCCCCGGTCGCCCACCAATTACAGGGTTGACGAATCGGAGAAGCAATGCGGGTAGGGTTTGTTGGTTGGCGCGGCATGGTGGGGTCGGTCTTGATGCGCCGAATGAGGGAAGAGGGCGACTTTGATGGACTCGACGCATCGTTTTTCTCCACCTCCAACCCGGGAGGGAACGGCCCCTTGGGTGCCCCTTTGTTGGATGCGCGGGACACGCACGCACTGCGGCAGGTTGACGCAGTAGTCAGCTGCCAAGGCGGGGACTACACCGCCGCCACCCATCCAGCACTGCGAGCCGCGGGGTGGAAGGGCCACTGGATAGACGCCGCCAGCACACTGCGCATGAATCCCAGTGCCACGCTGGTTCTCGACCCGGTCAACGACGCAGCAATTCGCAGCGCATTGGCCGGCGGGTGCACCGATTTTGTGGGTCCGAACTGCACGGTCAGCCTGCTGCTGATGGCGCTCAATGGATTGATTCGGTCGGGGCATGTGGAGTGGATCTCCACCATGACCTACCAGGCCGCATCCGGAGCCGGGGCGAACAATCTCCGCGAGCTGGTGGACCAGATGGCGCATGCCAGCAACGGCATCACCGAACCGGCACAATCCGCGCTGGAGATTGACGCGGCTGTGGCCGCTCGTCTCAGCGACCCCGCGTTTCCAGTCGCGCACTTCGGTGCCCCCCTGGCGGCCAGCGCCATCCCATGGATCGATCGGCGGATGGACGATGGGCAGACGCGCGAAGAGTGGAAAGCCATGGCGGAAGCCAACAAACTTCTTGGGCGTGCGGATCGGCCCTTGCCCATCGATGGGGTGTGCGTCCGCATCGGCTCCATGCGGTCGCACGCTCAGGCGGTCACCATAAAGCTGAATGCCGAGGTGCCCCTCGATGAGGTGGAGTCGATGATCCATGAGAACCACGCGTGGACTTCGGTGATTCCCAACACAGCCCCGGATACCCTTCGATCGCTGACGCCGGCAGCCGTGGCCGGTACGCTGCAGGTGCCCGTCGGGCGGCTGCGGCGCATGAAGCTTGGACCCACATTCTTCAGCGCGTTCACGGTGGGAGACCAGCTTTTATGGGGGGCGGCCGAGCCGCTCCGTCGGATGCTGAACATTCTGCGCGAATGACTCTTCCCGGCGAGATTTATCGCAGCGTCATCAAAACGAAACCGTTCGCGGGTTACACCGGCCGAAAGGAGGCGGCATGGCTGCTCGACTCGCACAAATAAAGACTCAAAACATGCCCTTGGCGCTGTTCTGCTACTTCATCCTGATGTGGGTGCCGGTGGCGATCAGCGCCGGACTCATGGGCCTATGGAACGCGCTCGGCAGCGCCGAGATCGCGATTCTTGAGTGCGTGATCTTCATGTTGGTGATGCGGCAACTCAACATCTTCACGTTGTCGACCTTGTTCCATCGGTCGTATTCGCACCGGCAGTTTCAGTACCACCCCATCTTGGAGCACCCCATGCGGGTCTGGAACTGGGTCTGGTCGGGCACGGGCGGTCGGGCATGGGCGGTGCTCCATCGGTGGCACCACGCCGCCGCCGACACCGAGAACGACCCGCACAGCCCCACCAAGACGGGCGGCAGCATCTGGAACATCACCCAGCAGACCTTTCATTCGTACCAAGAGTGCATCCACAACCCCGAGAAGTACCGCCGGTTTGAGTACAAGCTGCCCGACGACGGTTTTGAGCGCTTCATCCACTGGCTTCAGGGCAAGGGAGTGTTCGGGTTGGTCGTGGTCCGCCTCCCGCTCATCATGGCCATCATGACGCCCTTCATTGGGTGGCAAGCCGCGGTGTGCGCGCTCCCCGGAATCATGGCGAGCGTGTGGTTCTCGACCGTCATCATCGTCAACGGCTTGTGCCACCAGATTGGCTACCAAGTGATGGACTCCGGCGACACATCCACGAACCTCTTTCCCATCGACTTCTTTGGGTGGGGCGAGGCGCTGCACCACAACCACCATCACCGGCAAGCACGGGCCAACTTGGCGGTGACCAAGTGGGAATTCGATCCCGGCTACTGGACCTTGTGGATGCTGAGCAAGGTGGGCCTGGTGCGCGACCTGAAGGCCTGACTCAGTTCCAGCCGCAGCCGTCGGGCCACAAGTCGTCTCCGGCTTCGTCGAGGGCCGCGGACCACGTGGTCATCCAGTCGTTGGCCCGGTCGCGCAAGTCCAAGAGGTCGGCATCGGTCTGGGCCGCTTCGGCGTACGCTTGGCCGTTGATGTCGAGCTGGCCCGATGGGGTGCCCAGCCCGGGGATCCGTGTGGAGATGCGGGGAACGTCGGCGGCTTGGGCCCACTCGTCGTCGCCGCGCATCGGCCGCAGTCCATCGAGATCCGACCACGCTTCGATGACCGTCATTTCGCCCGCGTCGTTGAAGGCGAACTCTTCGTAAATGGGGCACCCTCGACCTTCGTGGCTGGGGTCGTCGTAGTAAAAGACCACGCGGCATCGGGCGAAGGGTTGTTCTTCGAAGAACCGGCAGTCCCGCTCGGGAATGGTGGACGGGTACAGCCGCAGCAGCAGGTCGGTGGATTCGATGTGGTCCGCGCCAAAAGCGGTCAGCAGCAACCACGGGGGCCATTCCCATCGCACCACCCATTCGGCATACACGGGCGCGTCGTCCATGGCTTCGTTGAAGTCCATCGTGTTGAAGTACTTCTCGGCTTGTTCGACGTAGTAGTCGGGGTCTTGCTTGGGCGTCAAACAGTCCGCGGTCGCCGCGTCGGTCTCGCACGGGTCGATGGGGTCCGTGCTGTCTGCGGTGCATCCGCATGCCATCAGTGCGAGGCCAATCCCGGTTCGAATCATGAAGTCTCCCGGCGACCATCGTACACTGTGGGTCCGTGGGCGGATAGCCGCGGGGGTTCGGCTCGTGGAAGGGTTAGGGCATCGAGGCAGGGAGGTGAGCGATGGCAACCGGTCTTTCAACCCGCAAGAAAATCGTGTTCTCGGTGGTCACCACGGTGCTGGTGCTGGCGGGAATCAATGCGGCTCTGTCCCTCAAAGAACAGCAGCAATACGGCGTCACCCATGCCCAGAAGGAAGACCTGTACCGCGAGACCGAGTCGGGCCGCAAGGTGCTCAAAGCCGGGGTTCGCGTTCAAGGTGCTTCGAGCAACATCGGAACGAACTCCATGGGCTTTCGGGGACCGGAGCTTGCAGACCCAAAGCCCGAAAATGGCTACCGGATCTGGGTGGTGGGCGGTTCGACCACCTTCGATGTATTCGCGCCCGATGACGCGAAAACATGGCCGGCACTGGTCGGCAAGCGCTTGGCGGAAGCGCATCCCGATCGGGTGGTGGAGGTCATCAACGCCGGCATTCCCGGAGAAGTGATCGCGGGAAACATCGAAGACTTCAAGCTCCATGCGCCCGCAGTCAAGCCGGATTTGTTGATCTACTACCACGGTCCCAACGACCTGAGGGACATCCGGTTCGGCGGTCCACCGCCGCCCAGCGGACCGCTGGAGCAGCAGTTTGCGCTGTTGCGCGCGACCCGCGGGGCGGTCAACAAGCGGTACCCAACCCTGCCCGAGGCGTGGGCGGATGCCCGGATGTCCAGCCACGATCTCAACGAAATGACCCGTCGGATCGAGCTGCTGATCGATGCCGCGACCCGGCAGGGTGCAGCGGTCTTGATGGCAAACCACGCGTACCAGCACACCGCGGGTCGGACGGGAACCGAGGCGCTGGGAGAGCTCGGCGAGATCTGCGTGTTGATGCAGATGCACCCCGACAACGTGGTCCACATGTTCCGGGACTACAACACCTTGGTCGCCGGCATTGCCGAGAGGAAGGGGCTGCCGTTCGCTGATGTCCAAGGAGCGGTGCCATCCGATGCGAGCTACTGGGGCGACGCACTCCATTTTTCAGCGGCCGGTTCTGAACTGGCGGCCGGTGCGGTGGTGGACGCCATTGAGGCAGCCGGGTTGCTTTAGGTCAGGGTCAAGGCCGAATGGTACAGCCAGACCCCATCGACCCGCTCAAACACGCTGCGTTCTTCCAAGGTGACCGCCCGCTCACCTTGAACCAGCTGGGCGGTGAAGTGAACCTCGCCGTGATCGCCCTCCATGATTGCGTCGTGAACGGTGAGACCGCGAAACTCGGTTCCGTCGCAGAATGCGAGCACCGAGCGGCGCCATTGGGCGGAATCGGTTTCGTGGTGCGGTCCCCGGGGATGCGTGGTGTTCAGGATGTGTCCGGCTGCCCGGGTGGCATACGCCGTGTACCGAGACCGCATCAGCGCTTCGGGCGTGGGGGCCGGTTTGCCGCGAAGGATGGGTTCGCAGCACCCTTTTGACCGACGTCCACTCCCGCACGGGCAAGGCGCATTTCGCCGAAGCCTCACGGTGCGGCCTGGGTTGGGGCGGCGGTCTTGGCACGGCTGAGCGCGCGTTTCATGGCCATGCCCGCTGGCCCCATCGGGGTGAGAAACTGATGGCGCATCACGAACACCTCTGAAGGATCATCCAGGCCCGACGTCGTCGCCTGGCCCGCGGATTGTAGCTGACTTTTCCGTCAGCGTTAGACAGAACCCATGTCGAAGATCGCCAAAATGGCGGCCGGACTGATGCTCTCTGTGGCCATTCTGGGCCTCTTGGAAGTCCTGGCTCGCACTGCTCTGGGTCCACCCGTCCCTGAACTCGCAGCCACGCTTCCGGGCGGTGACGGCGAGCTGATTCGCCGAACCACCGACGGAATTCAGCCGGCGTATCAGGCCACCCGGCGGCAAGCGGCTGTGGGGCTCGACCAGGCCCGTGAGCGGCGTCGGGTGGTCTGGTTGGGCGGAAGTTCCATCCATGGGGGAACGCAAGGCATCACGCGGGGCCAAGAAGCCCCGGGTCGCATGGGTGATTTGTTGGGCGTTGAGAGCCTCAATTTTGGCGGCATCGGCATGGACACCGTGTCCATCGGTGCCATCATCGAAGACGTGGTGTCGATTGAACCCGATGTCTTGGTGGTCTACACCGGGCACAACGAGCTCGGCAACGCG
>JAYZVA010000041.1:0-15708 GCA_036156175.1 Myxococcota bacterium | reverse complement strand
GTGGGTTGCGGAATCGATGGTCGGGCGACCATGTCAACCTTTGGGTGGGCGCACGACATCGACTACGACACCTACGAGTATGCGGACGTCGAGGTTGGGCACACCGAGTCGCGCACCTACCTGCCCGAGGTTGAAACGATCGGCACCGGGCTGTCGTGGACGTTCGACTACGGCATCGCCTATCCGGTTGGCTCGGTTGGCTTGGCCGTGCTTGAGATTCCCGTGAGCGGGACCTACACCGATGAAGGACTGACGGATGTGGAGGTGGCAGGCGTGCTCTACGAGGGGGTTTGGCACATCAGCGCGACCTACGTCATGGAACTGGTGGATTCCGGGTTGGGGTTCACACGCGACTACCCGGCCATCGCCGACTTTTATTACGGCGAAGGAGTGGGCTTGGTCAAGGAAGTCCACATCGACGTCGATACAGGGTCGGTCATCCTCCGCAAAGAACTCTTGGGCATGGTGTGGGAGGACGGTTCAGACGACGACACCGGGATGCCGGGGGACACCGGGATGCCCGAGGATACCGGAATGGCCTCAGACGGGGACACCGGCATGCTGGGCGACACCGGAGCGGTGGACGACACCGGCTCGACCGAGGACTCGGGACTCGTGGCCCCCGCCGACACCGGCGCTTAGCCCCGCTTCATCAGGCGCCAGAAGAAACCATCCGTCTCGTCGATGTGCGGCCACAGGGTGTGCTCGGATTCGGTCACCCAGCCCGGTGGAAGCGGCGGTTGGTTCTCCCGCTCCAGCAACGAGCAGGTCGCGTACGCCAGCACGCCATCGGCTTCGACGAGTTCCGATGCGGCTTCGACAAGCTCGGCTTGAACGGCCAAGTGCGCCGAATCGACCAGTCCCCATCGGAGCGCCGGATTCCGACGCAATCGGCCCGACCCGGAACACGGCGCGTCGACCACCACCAGCGGCGCCGGTGACGGGTCCTCGACGGCGATGGCGACACCGGCGCGCGCGGCTCGCTTGGTCAGTTCACTCAAGGCATTGCTTCGGACATCGGTCGCCACGACGGCTGCGCCGCGTGCCGCCATCGCCAGGCTCTTGCCTCCGGCACCCGCACACAGGTCGATCACTTTCATGCCCGGTTCGATTGGCAGCGCTGCGGCAAAGCGTTGACTCGCGCCGTCCTGAACCTCGAACAAGCCGGACTTGAAGGCTGCAGTGGTCAGGAGGTTGGCGCGCCCCACCACGCGCAGGGCCGTGTCGATGCCGTCGACCAATGCGGTCTCGACACCTTCATCGCTCAGTGCGGCCTGCAGTTCCGCCCGCGAGGTTCGCTGGACATTGACGCGGACATCGATCGGCGGCCGACGCGTCAACGATTGGGCAAACGCCGCCGCTTGTTCGGGCCCCAAGCGTTCCAGCCACTCGGTTGCGATCGGGCTCGGGACATTGAGGGCGGTGGCGTAATCTTCAGCGGGCGTGGTGGCAGGAAGGTGCTCAAACCGGTCGCCATCGTTCATGTCTGCCCACAGCCGCACCAGGTCATCCGGACTTCGTGCGCCCGCCCGCAGCAGCAAGGCCTCGTGGCGAATTACGCCGTGGATGATCTCGCCCACCACCCGTCGATCGCGACTGCCAAGGGACCGATTTTTCCGAAACCAGCGAGCGAGGTTGGGTGTGGCGTAGGTGGGCGCCCGGCGGGCTTCTTTGATGCCTGCATTGACCTGCTCGACGATCCACGGTCGGCGGGCGGCTTGCGCCAAGTCCCCTTGCGGGACCCTCGGCATCGCTGCGCGCAGAAGGTCGGTCATGATCGGGTGTAGGTCATGAGAATGGCGGGCCGATCTTCGCCGGGAAGCGTGACCGAGTACGAAATCGATTCGGGAGACATGCGGTAGCGAAGTTGCGGTGCCCCCGGTCCCGTGATCCAGCGGAAGCCATCTTCGGTGAGCTCAACCGGTGAAATGGACCGGTGGGCGTGTTCGAACAGTTGCATCACTTCGAGCCCATCGGCTTCCGCGTTGTATCGGTAGAACGACCGATCCGCGTGCACCGTGACGTTGCATTTGTCGCGCAAGGTTTCGGCCGCTTCCAGCCAACTCCCGTCCAGCAGTGCGGTGACGGTGAACACTCCTTGGACGGTTTGATCGTAGCAGTGCCCGTGCCCAGACCATTCGCCCACCAATGGGCGGAGTGGGTCGAGCGCACTTCGCGCGGCGATCCCTTGTTGTTTCCACTCACCGTCCACGATGCGCCCTCCGGGGGGGATCATGCCATGAACGGCGCTGAAGTGGCACCCCGGCGGCGCCGGGTGCGGGTTCGTGCGGCACGGGTTTCCTGACGCTCCGGCTCCGGCGCGATACCTACGCGGTCACAGGAGCGAACATGGGTTGGACTCTCGGTTTTGTTGGGTGCGGTGTGATGGCGGAAGTGATGATCGCCGGCATTTTGGACGAAGGCTTGCTGACGGCGGAACGGATCATCGCGAGCAACCGGCGGGCGTCGCGTGGCTCGGAACTTCACGAACGCTACGGCATTCGAACCACCACCTCGAACGACGCCGTTGTCGAAGCGGCCGACTTGGTGGTGCTCAGCGTCAAACCGCAAAACCTCGCCCGGGTCATGGTGGACCTCAAGGAGCGCGTGGGCACTGAGGTGACCGTGTTGAGCATCGTCGCGGGCGCAAGCATGAAGGCCATTCAAGGCGGTCTGAAGCACGACCGTGTCGCTCGATGCATGCCCAATCTCCCGTGCCGCATTCGAGAGGGAATGACCGTTTGGACCGCCTCCGAGCACATCAGTGCGGCCGATGCCGAACGAATCGAGGGCGTCTTGGGCGTGATGGGTGGCGTGGTCCGGGTGGTGGATGAAGGCCACGTGGACATGGCCACCGCCGTCAACGGCACCGGACCGGCGATCGTGGCGCAATTTGTGAAAGCGATGCTCGAGGCCGCTGCGTACATTGGGGAGTCGCGTTCGGTGGCCAAAGAGACGGTCCTGGCCACCATGGTGGGGACTGCCAAGATGCTTCAGGAATCCGATGGGCACGTGGCGTCGCTCATCGACGAGGTGGCGAGCCCCGGTGGAACCACCTCTCGCGCGCTGCAGGTGTTGAAGCAGGGCCGATTCAGCGCCGTGTTGACCGAGTCCATCGAGGCGGCCCACGAGCGCACCAAAGAGTTGGGCGCGCAGCTCGATGCGGAGCTCGCGGAGTAAAAAAAAGCGCCCGCGGAACATCCGCGGGCGCCAGAGGTAGACCGTTGCCGAGGGGCTACGCCGACAGTCCCGGCAGGTTGAGTCCGGCCCGAATGCCGGAGCAATCCCGAAGCCGGGTGAGGGCTTCCCGCTCGATTTGGCGGACGCGCTCGCGGGACAAGCTCATTTCTTTGCCGACTTCGCTCAGGGTGCGGAACTCGCCATCGTCGAGCCCGTAGCGACGGGTGAGCACGAAGCGCTGCCGCTCGGTGAGCAGCTCGTGAAAGGCGTCTTCCATGCGCCGAAGCTCTTGGGTGTTGATGGCTTCGCGGTCCGGTTGAGGAGCATCTTCATCGGACAGAAAGCGATCGAGGGGCCGCGGGCGGGGGCCATCGTCCACGGGTTGCTCGAGCGAGATGGTGTTGCCTTGGCTCAGCAGCAGCTCTGCACGCTCTTTGTCGATGCCCACTTCCTGTGCGAGGTCCGCCGTGGTGTACTCCACGCCGACCGATTCGAACCGCTTCATTGCCTTGCGGAGGTTCCGGGTTTGTTCCACGGCGCAGCCGGGCAGCCGAACGGGGCGTCCCGTGTGGTCGATGGCGCGGGTCATCTGGGCCCGAACCCACCAACGAGCGTAGGTCGAGAAGCGAATTCCGCGGTCGGGGTCGAAGCGTTTTGCGGCACGCAGGAGCCCGATGTAGCCCTCTTGGACCAAGTCCTCCTCATCCATGAAGGGGCCCGCGAGCTTCCGCGCTTCGCCGTGAGCAATGCGGCGCCCGGACATGGCCAACCGCCAGCGAAGGTTCTCGGCTTGGTTCCACGAGCGTGCCGCGACCTGAGCGTAGGCCTTGAGCTCGGGGTCCTTGCGGGAGGCCTTGATCGTCGCCTTGACGGCTTCTTCGAGTCGGTCCACGGCGCCGGCACGGGTGCGCTCTGCCCGGTCGGGACGGCGCATCAGGATGGAGTCGGCTTCGTCGATTCCTGCGACGGCTTCCCGGGCTTCTTGTTCGGCTTTCCGGATTTCCCGAGCCATCTGCTTTTCTTCTTCGGCGGTCAACCGCTCGGAGAACAAGGGCTGGGTGTCGGACATTTTTGGCTTGCGGAGTTGTGCGAGAGACATCGGCGTCTTTCTCCTGTCATGGGGAAAGTGTTCAAATCGGAAGAGGGGGTGGTCGATTGCGCGTGTTGCCGTGACTGGGTTTTGGGCCGCTTGGGCCCCGAAGGTGTTTCCGGTCACGCGTGTCTCGGTGGTCCGGGTTTTCGCGCAATCGGCGGTTGGTGTCAAGACAAAATTGCAACGGCATTGTGACAACTGGCGGAACGACACCGATTCGACGCATTTACCGGCCTTTTTCTTGGTGTTCAGGGCGTTCTGGCGGATTTTGGGAGCGTCAGAGGCCCGTCGCCGATCGGACGCGATCCAGGGTCGCTCGGGCCGTAATCCGGGCGCGCGATGCGCCGTCTTCAAGGATCGCTCGGACCTCGTGGGGATGAGCCATCAAGTGGTCGTAGCGGTCGCGGGATTCCGCAACTTGTTCGTTCACCACATCGAACAGCGCCTGCTTCGCATGCCCGTATCCAAGTCCGCCGGCGCGGTACCGTTCGGCGAGCTCGGCTTGTTGGTCGGGGGTGGCAAACAACTTGTAGAGTCCGAACACGTTGCAGGCATCGGGGTCTTTCGCGTCGTCGACCCCCTTTGAGTCGGTCACGATGGACATGATCTTCTTCCGAAGTTTCTTCGGCGGGAGGAAGATCTCGATGGTGTTGTTGTACGACTTGGACATCTTCTGTCCGTCGAGACCCGGCACGGTGGCCGCGTCGCCGCGGATCAGCGCCTCGGGCACCACCAGGGTGTCGCCGAACAAGTGGTTGAACCGTTGGGCCATGTCCCGGGCCATCTCGACGTGCTGTTTTTGATCCTTTCCCACCGGCACCACATGGGAGTCGAAGGCCAGGATGTCGGCCGCCATCAGGATTGGGTAGGTGTAGACCCCAATGTTCACGTCGCGGCCCTTCGCCACCGCATCTTTGAAGGCATGGGCCTTGTCCATCATCCCTTTTGAGGTGATGCAGGACAGAATCCAAGCCAACTCGCACACCTCGGGCACATCGTGCTGAGCCCAGATGATGGACTTTGCGGGATCGAGGCCCAGCGCCAACCAGTTGGCGGCCACATCGATGGTTTGAGACCGGAGCAACTGCGGATCGCGCATGGTGGTCAGCGCGTGGTAGCTCGCGACGAAGAAGTATCCTTCCGAGGTGTCCTGCATCGCCAAGGCCGGCCGGTACATTCCCAGCAGGTTTCCGATGTGGGGCATGCCGGTGGGTTTGATTCCCGTCAGTACGCGCTGTGCCATATCCGCCTCCGAGGACACTCCTTCACTTGAGGTGGTACCATTCGCAAGTGGAAAAGGAGATGTCATGAAGCGATCTTTGGTTCTTGCGGCGATGATTGGGGGATGCGGTGCTGCGGACAAGACGGTCGAGTCCGATGAAGAAGCCGATTACCGGGCGGACGTGGGAGACGGCGACGGCACCGAAGACCTCGGCTGCAGCGACGACGACGCGTGCTTGGACTGGCAAATTTGCGAGGAGAGCGAGTGCATCGCGGGCGATCGGAACAACGCGTTTTCGGAAGCCGAACCCATTGCCCCGGGCGATGAGGGCGCAAGCGGGCACATCAACACGCCCGGTGACGTGGACTTCTGGCGCTACACGTCCATGGGCTCGGAATTCATTCGCGTAGCGGTGGACCCCCACGATGAGGTTCCGGATGGCGCGCCCCGGCCTGACACCTTTGTGACGCTCTACGACCCCAGTGGCGCCGTCGTCACCAGCGCCGATGACTACCCCAACGGGTCGCGCGTATCGAACTTCGATTCCGTGCTTTACGCCTATCTGGCGGCGGCCGGCGACTACGTGTTTGTCGTCGAGGACGCCAACCCGCTCATTGGGCTCGAGGCCTGGGGTGGAGAAGACTACAGTTACCGCCTCAAGTTGGGCGAGTGGGCGTGGCTGACTGCCGGGGCGTCCACTTTCGATGAACCGTTTTTGATGGGCAACGAGTGGACCACGGGGATTCCCATCGCAACCAACACGTGGAACAGCGTCGGGGTGTTGCTCGAGGAGGAAGGCGACGTCGATTACATCGCGCTGCAGTTCGACAACGACGCGCTGGACGGCGATGCCGCGACATGGAACGACGGCATCTTGTTCGTGGACGGGGTGGAAGATCTGTCCGGCTCCGACGCCACGCCATTGGTGACAGTGTACGGCCCCGATGACCTTCCGGTATCGCAGGGTGAACGGGTGGGGCCCAACGGCCCCATCATTGCGCCCGCGCTCCGCCAAGGCCAGTGGATCGTTGAACTCGCCGATGCGGACGGCGGTGGCGGCCCCAATCACTGGTACGTCGTGATGCTGAATGCCGACACTGCCGACGACAACCTGGATTGGGAGTCGGAGCCAAACAACGGGTCGGCCGCGGCCAATGCGATCGAGATGACGGAGAGCATCAACAGCAGCGGGAGACCGTTCTCGGTCGGCTCGGTGCAGGGGTTTGTCGACACCGTTGGCGACACCGACTTTTTCTCCATCTCGGCGCCCGCAGAGTCCAGCGGTGAAAACGACGTCGGCGAGCCGGCGCAGTGGGTCGTGCTGTGCATGAACAGCGTCCGCTGGGGGTCGGCGGTGGCGCCCGATTTGTTGGTGTATGGCGCCGATGGAACCATCGTCGGCGAGTCGGCCGCCGATCCCGAGGGCAATCCCAACCTCCGGATCGAGAACATCGAAATCGCCCCCGGTGAAACCCTGACGCTTCAGGTGAATCCGGGGACGGAAACCGAAGCATCGCCCGATGAGTGGTACCGGTTGAAGGCGTTCATCGCGAGCTTCCCCGTCAGTTCTTACGAGGACGGCGGGTACGCCTGCCCTTGAGCACAGCCTATTTCGCGATGTTGGCCACCAAGTTGTCGAGCGCGTCCCGATCCGGCGAAGGAGAGAGGCCATTGAGGGCGCGGCGTGCGCGCCATGTTTGCTCGGCGAGGTGCCGGCGCCCTTCGATCAACACGCCGGCCTCGACGATGCGTTCGCGCAGTTCGCGTGCCCGAGGCTCATCGATGGGACCGTTTCGGAAGGCCATCCAGATGTCGCGGATGCGTTCGTCGCGTTCGGCTCCAAGGCTGACTGCGTAGTTGGGACTCCGCTTGCTCAGGCGCTCTTCGATGGCCTCGACCAACTCGGTGTCTGGGGTGTCCATCACCGCCAGGTCATCCGCCAGGTGCCAGGCGACGCCGGCGTGGCGGCCGTACCGACCAAGTCCCCCCACCACCATGCGGTCCGCGCCGGCCAACCGTGCGCCCGAACGGCACGCAAAGTCGAAGACGGCGCCAGTGTAGCCGGCCGCCAACTCTTCCACTTCGTTGGGGTACGCCACACGGTTGTCGATCGATTGGCTGAGTGCATGGCCTTCGGCGATGTCGCGCAACGCATCCAGAACATCGCCCACCAGCTCGGGGGAGGGTGCATGACGCGACAGCTCGAGCGCTCGGAGGGTCATGTGGTTGGCGCCCAGCCACCCCACGGCGCCGAGCAGCTTTCGGGCGGCGCGCCGTCGGCGCCCGCCGGGGAGACCGAGGGCGCGGTCGTGCACCAAGATGGCGAGGTGAAGCAGCTCGGCCGCCACCGCAACATCGGCCGTAACGGTCTCGGATTCCTCCCACGCGGCTCCTTGAACGTGCGCCCGTGCGGCCCGCTCGCTCAGCAAGACGAGCACCGGTCGGACCCGCGGGATTCCCGGGGCCAGAAACACGTGGGGGTCGAAATCTTCCGGAGCCCCCTCGCCTCCAGCCACGTCCTGCAGCGCTGCCTCAAGGCGTTGGATGCGCTCCCGCACCTCGGACCCCAGGCTCTCGAGGTCGAGGTGGGGTCCGATCCGGCTGCGAACGCTCATGATTCCTCAGTATCCGCCGGTCTGTTTCCACAGGGTGGCGTTGGCGGCAATCATCATTGCGGCGCCCGCCACGACCATTCCGATCCCGACCAGCGCGGCATCGGGGAGAACCAATACGGGGAGGGCGTCCCACCCCAGCGCGGAATAGCTCGCAGACACTTCGCCACCCGGTTGGTCGAACCCGTACACCGCCAGGGTGAGGATGCCGGTGCCGGCTGCGATGCCGCCAGCGAGCCAAAGAATCGTGTTCATGGTGTCTCCGTTTGTGGCCGTCTGGCCACGCCGCGATCCCCGTTTAACCGCGCTCAGCGCGCCCCACAAACCGGTAGCGCTTCTCGGGGGATCAGGGTACGGCTGAATGGTCATTCATTTTGGGAGGGATCATGGGCGAAGCGTACATCATTGATGCTGTTCGAACGGCGGTGGGACGCCGCAACGGCGCGTTGTCGGGCGTGCGTGCGGACGAGCTTGCGGCCACCACCCTGGCCGAGATCGTGCGGCGCACGGGGATCGACCCGGCTGAGCTCGACGATGTGGTCATGGGTTGCGTGACGCAGGTTCATGAACAAGGCGTCAACGTGGCCCGGAACGCGGCACTGATCGCGGATTTTCCGGTTGGCGTCACCGGCACCACCGTAAATCGCCTGTGCGGCTCGTCCCAGCAAGCGCTGAATTTCGCCGCCATGGGCGTCTCATCGGGGCACCAAGACCTGGTGATCGCCGCCGGTGTGGAGAGCATGAGTCGGATCACCATGGGCGCGGACATGTTCCTCCAGGGCGAGATGATGACGCCCAGCCCGAAGATGAGTTGGAAATACAACATCATTCCGCAGGGACTGTCGGCTGAACTGGTCGCGGAGCGGTTTGAGTTGTCTCGGGAAGAGCTGGATGCATACTCGTACGAAAGCCACCAGCGCGCGGCCAAGGCCGATGATGCCGGAAAGTTCGAGCGCGAGATTGTGGCAATGGACGTCCATTCCGAAGAGTCCGGTTCATTCGCGTTCGCCCACGACGAAGGCATTCGGCGGTCCACCACGCTCGAGAAGCTCGCGACGGTGAAGCCGGCCTTCCGCGAAGATGGCCGCATCACCGCCGCGAGCAGCTCGCAGATATCGGACGGCTCGGGTGCAGTCCTCTTGGCCAGCAAGGCAGCCGTGGAGAAGTACGGGTTGAAGCCGCGCGCGAAGATCGTTTCCATGGCCACGGCCGGTGTGGACCCCACCATCATGCTGACGGCGCCCATCGGCGCGACTCGAAAGGCACTGGGTCGCGCTGGCTTGTCCGTGGACGACATGGGCGCCATCGAGTTGAACGAGGCCTTCGCATCGGTGGCGCTGGGGTGTGCCCGCGAACTCAAGATGAACTTCGACAAGGTGAACGTGTATGGCGGGGCGATCGCCCTCGGCCATCCACTGGGTGCTTCTGGCGCCCGCCTCATGACCACCCTCCTCAACGTGCTGGAAGAAAAAGACGAGCGCTACGGATTGTCGACGATGTGCATTGGCTTCGGCCAAGGCATCGCCACGGTGGTCGACCGCCAGGTCAACTGACCGGCACAGCGGTGGGTGAATCGGCTTCTCGTCTGGTCGGGCTTGGTGCGTGGTGGTAAGCCCTTGCATGCCCCTGACCGCTCACCTCCACGGCTCGCCCGGCCGACTGCCGTTCATCGGCCACTTCCGCGCCGCGGCGCGGTCCGGGCCAGTGGCGTTCTCGGTGGCCGGCGCGGTCGCTGCGCGCAGCGAACCGCAGATCGCCTTTGATGCTGCGCGGGCGGTGGAGGCGGCGTTTCGCGCCGATCTGCTGGAGGGTGCCGCCGACAAGGTAGCCGTCCTCGGACGGGTGTGGGAGGCGATTTTGGGCATCGACGAACGGGTGCTGGGGCCCCATCAGGGCCGCGATTTTGTGGCGCTGCTTGCGGTGGTCGACGAGCACGGAGTGGGCATCGCGGGGCCGGGGCTCGGTGGCGTCTGGGCTTGGGAAGACAGCGGCCTCACGGCGTTGGTTCACGGAGAGCATCCGCTCCTCGGACCCCCCGGTCGCCCCGAACGCCTGCCGGGAATCCTCTCGTTGGATGAAGCCCATTCGCGCGTCGTGGCTGTGGCCCACGATCACCCGGTTCCCAACATTCAGTTTTCGGGTTTGGCCCGTCGGTGCGGGGTGAGCCCGTGAGTGCCGTTCGCCGCTTAGACCCCCGCCGCGACATGGGGCTGATTCGCGAGCGCATCGACCGTCTGCTCGATGCTGGGGATGACCCGGCCTCGACGATGGCGGACCTGGTCGGACGGGACCCCATTGCGCTTGCCGATCTGGTGGTGGGTCCCAAGGCCCTTCGCCATCCCCGCTGGGTTCGCGCAGCGCTGGTTCATGCCGACTCGCTCGAGCGGTCTTTGGCCCCAAGCGCGCTTTACCGTCGGCTGGTGGAGATCGCCCCCGAATGCGGGTTGGATGCGATGGATGAAGCCATTCGTCGGCATCCGGGAGCCGACTGGCTCGTTCCGCTGGCGCGCCGCGTGGAGGGCCACCGGGCGGGAGAAAGCCACCTTGTGGCGACCTCGACGCATCCGTCGTTTGCCCAGAACTGCTGGCGTCATGCCGCGGCGGGGCACCTTCCTGGAGTGCTGATCGCTGCCCACCGAACGGGTCGTCCCGAACCGGCGGCGGCCCTTGCGGCCAACGGCCACATCGATGCCGCCGGACGGGCGGTGGTCGACACCCTGACGGCTGCGCCCGACAGTCCGGTGGTCGCATGCATTGCTGCGGCGTGGGGGCCCCACCCCATGGCCGTGTTGCGAGCGGCGATCCCTCACCTGCGATCCACAAGCGTGGCGTGGGCCTTGCATCGCCACTGCGTAGGCTATCCCGAGTTTGCGCGGTTTCTTGAAGGCGTCATCGGGGCTATGGTGGACTCGTGAGCAATCAAATCAACCACTACCGGATCGCGAACGCCGCGTGCGGACTGACGGCGCACGTCGAGGAAAACCGGATTGGCGAGTCCGAAGCCGACGACCTTCGCTCGGGGACGGGAGTCGGGCAGCGCATCGCCGAGCCCATGAAGCGCGTAAACGGCACCCTCACGCCGGTGTCGTGGGACACGGCAATCGACGAGATTGGTCAGGCCCTTCGCGCCGTGCGCGGTCGGTGTGGGCCCGCGGGAATCGGAATCTACCTCGGCGAAGCCGTTCAACATCAGCCGCGAAACCTGGTCCGCTCTCTCGCCTTTGGCGTCGGCGCCGGCACGCCCCACATTTTCTCGGAGGCGAACGTGGTCTGCGGGCCGCAGCTGTGGGCCACAGAGCAGGTGATTGGCTATCCTGCCTCCTTGGTATCCGACCTGAGCCGGGCACATTATGTGGTGCTGCTGAGCGGCGAGCAAACGGACTTGGGATGGGGCCCCTGCGGCCCCGGAATCGGTCACGAAGGGTGGCTCCACCACTCCCGCAAAACCAAGAAGACAAAGGTGATGGTTGCCGATCCGCGCCGGACACCCCTCGCCGAGGAGATGGACGGCCACATTGCCATTCGTCCGGGCAGCGAGTCTCATTTGATGCTCGGCATGCTGACGGCCGTGGTCCAACGGGGATGGACAGATGAACAGTTCATCCGCGATTACACGGTTGACTTCGAACGGTTGAAGGCCCTGGTGTCGGACTGGAGCGTCGACGACTTTGCGGCGCAGTGCGGCATCGACGGCGCGGAGTTGAGCGGTGTGGCGTTGCGCTTTGCCCGGTCACCGATGGCGTTGGTCCACCCCGCTCGACAAAGCTTTCAGAATGAGGCGGGCGGCTTGGGGGCATGGGCGTGGTTGGTGCTGCACGCGGTGACCGCCAACGTGTTGCGACCCGGTGGTCTGTTTGAGTTGAGTGGGGTGGTCGATCTCTTTCCCGTCTTGTCGCAACTCGAGTCCGACAAAGCGCCCCGGACCACGGCCACGGACTACCCCTTGCTGTTGATGCAGGCTCCGGCGTCGCTGGTCGCTGCCGAAATTGCCGACGGCCCGGTTCGGGGCCTGGTCTCGGTGAACGGCAATCCCGTGGGGCGCCTGCCCAACCCCGGCCGAACCCGCGAAGCGCTCGGTGCGTTGGACATCCTGGTGTGCATTGGCCACCACGAGGACGAGACGGCGCAGCATGCTGATTGGGTGTTGCCCGCCACCTATCCTTGGGAAGAAGCCGCGCTGGCCCTCCACGAGGCCGCAGACGACTCGGACCAGCAGGCGAGATGGGAGGTCCCCATCGAGTCTCCCGCGTCCTTGGCCCGACCGGCGGAGCGAATCCTCGCGGACCTGTACTCTGCGCTCCGCCCCGGCATGCGGAAGAGCGTGTGGGGGGCCCACTGGGGTGTGTTTGCTCAGTACCTCGCCCGATCGGGGGTGGAGGAATGGGAAGAGCGGTTCATGATGGACTGGATTGCGAAGCCGTCCGACGAATGGATCATGGTCGTTGAAGACGCCGCCACCTGGACCAGCGATGAGCCAGGGAAAGATGGAACCGAAGGGCGGCGTCAGCTGTATTTGGGCAAAGGCGACCGGTCGCTCTGGCGCCCCACCACCGAAGACGAACGCATCGTATTGGTGGGTCCCGCCGTGGAAGCGTTGCTCGCGGATTTCGGGTTCGCGGACGTGCCCGAGTTGACGATTCGAACCGGTCAACACCGCCGACGAACGACGATTGCGCGCTCCGTGGGCGCACCGGTGCCCGTTGATGCGCGGGTTCACCCCGATCTGGGTTTGGACGACGGCGCCCGGGTCACGCTCGAGACCCCACACGGCTCGTGCACCGCCACGGTCGTCCTGGATGATCGGCTTCGGGCCGATGTGGTCGATGTGCCGTTTGTCGAGGGATCGCCCAGCTTGAATCTCCTCGGTTCGTGCGCGGTCAGCGGGCTGCCGGGTGTGGTCGCAATGGACGGGCTTCCCGTACGCATTGCCGCCCTTTAAGGTATTGTCTGGCGAACCTCGGGAGTTTGGTTAGGGCGGTTTCATGCTGAAGAAGACGTTGGTGATGAGTTCGTTGGTCGTCCTTCCGTTGTTGATGGCTTGCCCGGACCCGCCGCCCCAGGTCGCCGGGTCGGGTGCGGCAAGCGGCGATGCGCCAGGCAATTCCCCCAATCGGGGCGGTTCGGAGGGCGATCCAGATTCGATGGACTTGTCTCCTGGCGGCACCGTTCTGCTGGACATCTCGAAGGTCGTCCCGCAGTCCACTCAAGAAGAAATCGCGGCCAGCGGTGAACCCATTGTGACCCTCTCGGGCACCATTGCCGGGTTGTGCGACGGGGGATCGTTGCGGATCGACGTCATCGAGGTGGGCATTGAACACACCGACCAAGGCCCCATGGTGGGTCCCGTCGCGTCACTGAGCCCGTCGGGCCCCGGTCCCTACAGCATGGTTGTCCCGAAGGGCAAGAACATCCAGGTGGCCGCGCTGTGTGACATCGACAACGACGGCAAGATTGTTCAGGACACCGACAAGTTGGCCCCGGGTGTCGCCCTGGGCGTCGTCGAAGAAGACACCGAAGGCGTGGACCTCGTCTTTCCTGGTGAAGGCGACACCCCCGTGCAGATCGGCGACCCGAACGGAGACGTGCGGCCGCCCGGTGACACCACCGCTTCGATGCCGAGTGCGGCCGCAGGCGAGCGGGACCGCGGCGAGGATCAACCGGCCGGGGACGGCGCTCCGCCCGAGCCGGGGCCAGACGCGCCGGACGGCGCTCCCCCCGCAGCCGAATAACCGAGCGATTCAGTTCGGTGCGGGGACCACTCGGCGCTCGCCACCGCCGGAGCCGCGCAGCTCGAGTTCGCTGACGACCACCGCGGGAACGGACCAGCTGACGGGGTGGCCTCCCAACGGGGGAACGGAGAACCGGCTTGCTTGTTCTGCCGCATCCTTCATCTCAACGGGCGTGTGCGCCGCACTGGCGGCCACGATGTCGCGCAAGGCACGGCGGTCGACGCCGGAAAAACGCAGGCCCCGAACCGGCTCGGTGCGCCCGTCTGCATACAAACGATAGGCCTCAGTGGGGGCGGTCAGGCCCGCGAGCGGCCCGTCTCCCGTGAAGGCAAACTCAACGTCGTCTGAGAGTGCCGGTGGAATCAGGCGGCGAACCACCAGCACGTAGGGGAGCCCCGCGCTCTTGGCATGGCGAAGGCCGATGCGATGGAGCCGTTTGAGGCTCACCGGTCGGTGCGGGTCGATCCGAACCTGAGTGGGCATGGCGATCCGTCGGTTGTGTCCGCTCGATCGGCCGTGTCCCGTGCTGCGCTGGCCGTCGATTCGGGGCACCCGACTCATCAAGACTTCGCGGAGGATGCCGTCGACGACGACATTGACCCGGCGGGCCGGGACGGCCTCGTAGTCGTGGGTGTGGTGGCTGGCCAAGGTGGGGTCTCCAGACGGATCATCGGTCACCGACCACCCCGATGGAAGCAAACGACGGCCGATGCGCGCAACCGGGATGGGTCGGGCGTTGTCGTCCGCAGAGTCGGGTGCGTACTCCCACGGCGGAGTGCCGGAGATTTCGGGGTGCAACAGCTGGCGGAACAACTCTGCGGCAGCGGGGGCCTCGAAAACCACCGGGCCCAGATAGTCCTCTTCGATCGGGGCGGTTCGGAGCGCATCAATCCATGCCGCTGCGCCCCGGACTTCGGATTGCACCGCTTCCAGTGTTGGCAGCTGCTCGGGCGTTCGGGCGACCCAGGACCGCGTGTTTCGCAACCGCGAGCCATCCGCAGCGCGGGTGTGCATGTCGGCGCGGACAACGATGGAACTTGTGGGAATCCACGCCTTCGTGCCCTCGGTGGTCATCACCAGTCCCGATCCGGCCCAGTCGCTCGCCGCGATGGCGCTGGACTCGATGTGGTCGAAAGACGCAGCGGTGCCGGCGAGGCCGCTCACCAGGTTTCGAACGGCTTCCGAGTCGGCGATCCGGGGGCGGACGTAGGGGACTTCGGTGGGCGCGTTGATGGGGCCCAGGTCGGGTGCAAACGGCCCGTTTCGTCCGCGCCGAGCGGCCTCTTTGGCGGCGTAGGTTTGGGTGGCGCCCTTGTAGGCTGCATCGAGGGTCAGCCAGATGTCACGCCGGAGCGCGATGGGGGCGTGTTCGTCGGCCAACCGTCGCGATGCAATGCCATCGGGGATGCCCATGGACGGCAGAAAGTTGCCGTTGTCGAATTCGGCGGTTCCGACCCGAAGGTCCACTCGAAGTTCTTGACTGGGTCCGGACCGTTCTTCGGTGATGGCGCCGTCGTGTGCGCGAACGGTGGCGTAGGTGCCCGTGGACACGGTGACCGTGATGTGGTGCGGGCGCTGCTGCTCTGGCAGCATGAGGCCGCTCATCGCTCGGGACATTTCAGCCGACACCGCCGCTTCGATGGAGGCTGGATCGACGGCAAACGCCATCGCGGAGAGCGCAAACAGGCCAATCACGGCGTTTCCCCCGGCGCGGGCAAAATCGGGGGCCGGTCGTGTTGTTTTTCGCTTCTCTGAACTTCGATTTCCCGGATGAGGAGATCGGGCGCCACGGCGGACACGGGGACCCAGCCCGACTCGGCACCGCACGACCCATTGAAGACCGAGACGCGGTCGGATGCCGCCATCACTTGA
>JAYZVA010000040.1:0-8096 GCA_036156175.1 Myxococcota bacterium | reverse complement strand
ATTGTTCCCGAATCTCTGCCCAGTCCGCGAGCTGCGATGCCCACGACTCGGTCAACTCCCGGGGACGAATACGGGTTTCAAGCGCCACTCGTGCCTCGGAGCTTCCACACAACAGGTCAATGGCGATCGGATCGTCCACGAACTCATAGGTCTCGGTCCGCCACTTGAACTCGTCTGGATTGGCCCGCAGCGCGGCTTCCAACACCACCAGTCCCAGCAGCAATGGCTCCATCGCCCGGCGATCCGTCACAAAGACTTCCGCCCCGTGACACGGAAGACCGGCGTGCTTTTGAAAGCGTGGCTCAAAGCTCGCGGGTCGAAAAGCCACTCCGTGCAGACCGGCATCGGCAGCACCTTTTCGGCACAACTCAGTGAACCGGGCGCGGTCAACAAATGGCGCTCCAACCAAGTGGAACGGTCGCGTGGTTCCGCGTCCCTCAGAGAGATTGGTTCCTTCGATCAGGCACATCCCGGGGTAGATGCCCGCGCATTCAACAGTGGGCATGTTCGGCGAAGGAAACACCCACGGTAGATCGGTCTCATCCAACCACTGCTCGCGGGACCAGCCAACCGCATCCACCACCTCGAGATCGCAGTCGATGCCAATGTGGTCTCGAAAGAACATGCCCAGTTCGCCCATCGTCATCCCGTGCCGATTCGCAAGCGGATAGGCCGACACAAAGCTCTCAAAACCCGGCTCGACGACGTTTCCTTCAAGCGACACGCCGTCGATCGGGTTTGGCCGGTCCAAGACGACCACCTTGGTCCCGGTGGTCGCGGCCACTTCCATGATGAACCCGAGGGTGGCTTGGTAAGTGTAGTAGCGCGCGCCAATGTCTTGGATGTCAAAGAGAAGCACATCCAGGTCCTCGAGCAACGCGGCCGCGGGTTTCAGGGACTCCTCGGTGTCCCCATACAGCGAAACCACCTTCACCGCATCGCCTTCGTCGTCCACGGTGATCATGTCTTGTGCCAGTGCATCGACCCCGTGTTCTGGGGCAAACACCCGCACAAGATTGAGTCCGCAATCGGCGATCGCATCCAAGATGTGTTGCAGGTCGCGGGTCACCGCGGTGTGGTTGCAAGCCACGCCGACTCGCGCACCACGAAACCGATTGACATCATCCAACAACACCTCAAGACCCGATCGTGCCACGTTCACCTCTGCGTTAGTGTGTGGGCTTATTGCGGGAGCGGTACCGCGCCCACGGGTTATGGGCCAAAGTCGGAGGACAGACATGGCACAAGACAAGGCCGTCGTTGCGGCGGTGAGGACCACCCCCGAGACCATTCTCGAAGACTACGCGCGCGTCATGGAGCTGGCAGGGTTCAAAGAGGCGCTGGACCCAACCAAGCAAACCATCCTCAAAAACAACATCTCGTGGCACCTGCTGTACCCCAGCGCCAACACCACCCCATGGCAGATCGAAGGGGTCACCAAAACGCTCAAAGGCGCGGGCTACGATGACCTGGTCGTGGTCGAAAACCGGACGGTGGTGACCAAGGCAAAAAAAGGCGAGCATCTCAACAACTTCACCGGCGTTCACGAGAAGTATGGGTTGCCCGTCAAGTACAACTTCAACCCTCACGACATGCGCTGGGTCACCTACGAACCGAAGGGCGAGATGCTCGTTCTGGACAAGGTGTTCCCCAAGGGCATCCGGATTCCGGATTACTTTTTCGACCGCAACGTTGTGCACCTGCCCACGGTCAAGACTCACATCTACACCGATTACACTTGCGCGTTGAAAAACGCCTTCGGCGCCCTGCTGGACAAGACGCGACACTATTGCCACTCGCGAATCCACGAGACGCTTGTCGACCTGTTGCGCATCCAACAAGAAATCCAAGCCGGGACCTTCGCCGTCGCGGATGGGACCACTTGCGGGTCGGGACCCGGACCGCGGACCATGACTCCTGTGGTCAAGAATCTGCTCTTCGCGTCCAAGGACCAGACGGCCATCGACGCGGTCTGCGCGAAGATGATTGGCTTCGACACCATGGACGTGCCCTGCATTCGGCTCGCGCACGAGCACGGGCTCGGCAAGGGGCACTTGGACGAGATTGAAGTCATCGGCGATATGGACACCGCCGAAGTGAAGCGGACCAACTGGGACTTCGTTGTCGGCGACAATGCCGCGAGCAAGATCGGTGACTTGTTTTGGTTCGGGCCTTTCAAGCCGCTGGCCAAGCTGATGTTTCAAACTCCCATGGTGAACGCATTCATCATGGGGAGCTTCGTGTACCACGACTACATTTGGTACCCCATGGAGGGGCGCAAAGTGGTCGATGACTGGCTCGAAAACACCGAGTGGGGCCAGCTGTTTCTTGAGTACGGCAACCCGTTCGCCCCGGATGGCGCCGCACCGACGACGAAACGGGCACGCTGAACGGGCTCACTCGAGTGCGGAGCGAAACGCGGCCATCACCGCGCGTCCGACGGGGCCCGCCCCCGGTGCTTTCGCGCCATCGATTTCGTCGATTCCGACCATCTCCTTCAGGGTTGACGAGGCGTACAGTTCATCGAACCGCTCGCCTTGATGAATCGGGCGGACCTGCACCGGGGTTGCGGCTTCGTCCGCGGCCTCAAGCAGGGCTTCGCGGGTGACACCTGCCAAGATCCGGCCATCCAGCGGGGGCGTCAGCAACACGCCGTCCCGGACAGCGAACACATTCGAGCGAGTCCCCTCCAGCAAATGGCCCTCGGCATCGGTCCAGATCACCTCATCCACAGCAGCATCGGACACCGCCGTGCGGGAATAGGCCCGCGAGACGTGCTTCACAGTCCCATCGAGCCATGCGGGCGGGACGAACAGGCGCGTCGCGCATCGAAATGGTTGAGGAATGGGCGGAAGCCGACGGGCGACGATGATTCTCGCACCACCTGCCGTAATGGTGACCCGCACGCTGATGTCCTCTTCTGCCCGATCGCAGATGGCCTGCAGTTCGCCCGCGATGGCTGTCAACGGCGGCTCCCCCATGCCCATCGCCATCGCGCTCGCAGCGAGCCGTTCCAAGTGGGCATCGACGGCGAACAACCGACCATCGTAAGTGCGAAGCGTCTCAAAAATGCCCAGCCCAAGCGTCCAGCCCGGGTCCATTGCGTTCAACACAACCGTGCCGTCTTGCCGCTCTTTTCCGTCCACAAAGACCATCAAGGCCGCGTCCGCATCGCTGTTTCGCATCGCTCCTCCGAGGTCGCGCCCGCTTTCCGGGTCCCAAGCGCTGCGACGGGGTGCACCGAAGCGCGACGCCACTATACTCCGTTGGCGATTCGCATCCACCGCAGCGCTGCAATAGATGGCTGATGGAGTTGTCATGCTCAACCTGGGCCTCACCGAAATTTTGGTCATTCTGGTCGTCGCCATTGTGGTGGTCGGTCCCGAGCGCCTGCCCACGGTGGTTCGATGGCTGGGTCGTCAGTACGGAAAGCTGATGCGGGCAAGCGATGAGTTGCGACGAGCCTTTGTCATCGAGGCGGATCGGGCCGAGGCAGAAGCAAGAGCGGAAGACCTGCGAAAGCGCCGTGAAATTGCTCGCAAACGCATCGAAGCGGCTCGTGCCTCGGCAGACCCGACCACGCCTCAACCGCGAAGCATCCCGAGCCCTCCGGTGTCGGAAGATACGGAGGCCCCATGACGAGGCCGGAACCCCCATCCGAGTTCGACGCCGTCGAGTCGTACCGAATGCCGCTGATTGACCACTTGGTGGAGCTGCGCGACCGAATGGTGCGCATCCTGATCGTATCCGCGATCGGCTGCGGTGCTTGTTTCGCGTTTGCTCAACCCATCTGGGACATGCTGGTTGACCCAATGAACGCCGCACTGCAGGAAAGCGGCCGCGGCACCATGGCCATCACGGAACCGCTCGAAGGCTTCATCACGTACCTGAAGGTGGCTGCCTTGGCCGGAATCGGGCTCGCCTCGCCTTTCATCTTCTACCAAATTTGGGCATTCATTGCGCCCGGCCTGTACCCGTCTGAGAAACGCACCGTTTTGCCGCTCGTGTTCGCCTCGACCGCGCTGTTTTTGGGCGGCGCTTCATTTGGCTATTTCGTCATTTTTGATTTTGCGTTTCCATTCTTTCTCGACGTGACGGAGACCCTGGGCGACGACATCGAAGCCGTGCTTTCGATCAACGCCTACTTGGGTCTCGCAACAAAGCTGCTCATTGCGTTTGGGGTCTCCTTTCAGCTCCCCATCGGCATTTATTTCCTCGCACGGGTGGGTTTGGTCGACCATACCGACCTTTTTCAGAGTTTTCGGTATGCCGTCGTCGCAATGTTTGTCGTTTCTGCGATCATCACCCCGCCCGACATCCTGTCGCAGTGCCTCATGGCGGGGCCTCTGGTGATCCTGTACGGCGTGGGAATCGTCCTGGCGTACTTTTTCTCAACGAAAGAACGGGACGACGACGCCACTCCCGCCACCGACGAAGACGCCTAAATCACAACCTGCTCTTGGTATTCGCCATAGATGCCTCGAAGGGCATCGGCGATTTCTCCAAGCGTCACGTCTGACTTCACCGCATGCACGATGTGCGGCATCAGATTGTCAGTGCCGGACGCCGCCTGCTGAAGTGCATCGAGGGCATTCAATACCCGCGGAGTGTTGCGGCTGTTCTTGAAGCGCGCCAACCGTTCGCATTGGGCGACCCCAATCGACGCGTCGACCTTGAGCAGGTCAGTCGGCGGGCTGGTGTCGTCTTGATGAACATTCACACCGACCACTTCCTGTTCGCCCCGGTCCATCGCGACCTGGGTCCGGTAGGCCGCGTTCTGAATCTCGCGCTGAGGAAATCCGGCTTCGATGGCCGCGACCATCCCACCCCGAGAATCGACCTCCGCAATCAAGCGAAGGGCGTCGGCTTCCAGCTCGTCCGTCAACTGCTCAACGACGTAGCTGCCGGCGAGCGGATCGACAAAATCGGCCACACCACTCTCTGCAGCGATCAGCTGCTGCGTCCGGAGGGCGACCCGCGCCGATTCCTCGGTCGGCAGCGCCAAGGCCTCATCGCGGCTGTTGGTGTGCAGGCTTTGCGTGCCGCCCATGACCGCTGCGAGCGCCTGAAGCGCAACCCGCACAACGTTGTTGTCGACCTGCTGTGCGGTGAGCGTGGAACCCGCCGTCTGGGTGTGAAACCGCAACGTCCATGACTTGGGATTCTTGGCTCCGAAGCGGTCGCGCATGATGTTTGCCCACATGCGTCGCGCCGCACGGTATTTTGCGACCTCCTCCAAGAGGTTGTTGTGCGCGTTGAAGAAAAAGCTCAACCGTGGCGCAAAATCATCCACTTCCAGCCCTGCAGACACGGCTGCATCCACGTAAGAAATGCCGTCCGCCAGCGTGAACGCGATTTCCTGGGCCGCAGTGCTCCCTGCTTCCCGAATGTGGTAACCGCTGATTGAAATGGTGTTCCAGCGCGGCACCTTCTCGCGACAGAACCCGAAGATATCGGTAATGATCCGCATCGAAGCCCGTGGAGGGTAAATGTACGTGCCGCGCGCAATGTACTCTTTGAGCACGTCATTTTGAATCGTGCCGCGAACCGCAGTCCACGGAACGTTCTGCTCGTCTGCGACGCCGAGGTACATTGCGAGCAGTGTCGAAGCAGTCGCATTGATCGTCATCGAGGTACTGACTCGGTCCAGCGGAATGCCATCGAACAGCACGCGCATGTCCTCAATGCTGTCGATGGCCACCCCGACCTTCCCCACCTCACCGGCAGCGTTGTCGTGATCCGAATCGAAACCCATTTGCGTGGGCAGGTCGAATGCCACACTCAAGCCCGAGGTCCCCTGGCTCAGGAGGTAACGGTACCGGGCATTGGATTCGGCCGCCGTACCGAAACCCGCATATTGGCGCATCGTCCAGAGCCGGCCGCGGTAACCGGTGGCCCGAATCCCGCGAGTGTACGGGAACTCACCGGGGAAACCCACGCGGGCGGGCGGGTCTTCCGGTCCATACAGGTCAGCGACCGGCTCGCCACCCGATCGCTCAAATGCCTGTTTTCGAAGAGGAAACCGGTCCAGCGTGGGCTTGAGCGTCTCCGTCTTCCAGCGATCATTTCCCATGCCAACGCTCCTATTCAAACTCAATCAATACCGTTCGGGCTTGCACCTGGTCTCCCTCCGAAACGCACACGGACTGCACCGTGCCATCACAAGGTGACTTGAGTTCGTTTTCCATTTTCATCGCCTCGACCACGATGACGGGCTGCCCCTCGGTCACCCGTTCGCCCTCGGCCACCAAAACCCGAACAATCCGACCGGGCATTTGCGTCTTGATCGAGGTTGCTCCCGCTCCCTCGGCCATGCGCAGTGCTTTCTTGCGCGGGTCCATCACCACCAACTCGTGGCGGATGCCAACGACTTCGACTTCGTAACCGTCGTCCAGGTCGACCAATCCGGCCTCCCAGCTCCGCCCCTGATGAACGATGGACAAAACATCGCTGACCGGCCGAACGGCGTCGACCTCGAACTCAACCGCCGAACCGATGGTGATCCCGTATCGAACACCGCCCGTTGCTGACTCGCTGATGCGGCGAACAGCAATGGACCGCTCGTCGTCGCCCGAACCAACCAAGTACGTTGTGCCCTTGTTCATCGCAGACTCCAGCGCCACGGGCTCGACCGGGTTGCGTTGGTGGGTCGACGCAACTCGTTGTCGCGCTCAAACGCGGCGATGGCGGCAGCAATTGCGGCCACCTCCGACATGTCATCGTCTTCGGGCCATCCGTCCATTCGAGCTTGTGTCAGAAACCCGGTGTCGTAGACGCCGCTTACAAAATCTTCATCCGCCAGCAACTGTCGAAAAAACGCAGTGTTGGTTGCGATTCCACGCACACGGTACTCGAGCAAAGCCCGCTGAGTTCGCCGGATTGCCTCATCGCGGTCGACCCCCCAGACCACGAGCTTGGCAACCATCGGGTCGTAGAAAAGCGACACCTCAGCGCCCGGGTACACCCCAGCGTCCACTCGCACCCAGGGCCCCCCCGGCTCGCGATAGCCCCGAATCACTCCCGGGCTGGGCGCCCAGTTGTTTGCGGGATCCTCGGCGTAAATTCGGCATTCGATGGCGTGTCCGTGCTGCCGAATGTCATCCTGGCTCAACCCGATGGGCTCGCCGCCCGCGATGCGAATCTGCGCTTGCACCAAGTCGATGCCGGTGACCATTTCCGTAATGGGGTGCTCGACCTGCAGGCGTGTATTCATTTCCAGGAAATAGAAACTGCCGTCGGCGCCCAACAAAAACTCGACCGTACCTGCACCCACGTAGTCCACTGCCTCGGCAGCCGCGATTGCGACGTTGCACATGCGGGCGCGCACCGCATCCGACAACACTGGACAAGGAGTCTCCTCGACGACCTTTTGATTGCGTCGCTGGACCGAACAGTCGCGCTCGAACAAGTGCAACGTGGTCCCATGCGTATCCGCCAACACCTGAACCTCGACATGCCGTGGTCCGATGATTCGCTTCTCGATGTAGACCGAGTCGTCGCCAAAGGAACTCGCCGCTTCGGACTTGGCCGCCGCCAGCGCACCAGCGATATCCTCGACGCGGTCCACCTGACGCATGCCCTTGCCACCGCCGCCGGCACTTGCCTTGAGCATGACGGGGAAGCCCAACTCAACCGCGATCGCCTCGGCTTCCGCAGCGCTGGCGAGCGGCGTCTTGGTTCCCGGAACAACCGGTACCCCGGCCTTGGCCATTCGCTCGCGGCTTTCGGTCTTCGAGCCCATGGCTTCGATGGCTTCCGGGGACGGACCAATCCAAATCAGCCCGGCTTCGAGGACCGATCGTGCAAACGCGGCGTTTTCGCTGAGGAAACCGTAGCCCGGGTGAACCGCGTCGGCCCCAGTGGTCCTCGCCGCCTCCAAGACCCGCTCGCCGCGCAGGTAGGACTCGGCGCTGGGGGCTGGCCCGATGTGCACTGCTTGCATGGCATTGCGCACGTGGAGCGCGTCCCTGTCCGCGTCGGAGTACACCGCAACCGTTTCGATGCCCATCTCGTGCGCCGCACGGATGACCCGTACGGCGATTTCCCCGCGGTTGGCAATCAGAATCTTGGTTGGCAACGGCATGCAGCCTCCGGCT
>JAYZVA010000039.1:0-8175 GCA_036156175.1 Myxococcota bacterium | reverse complement strand
ACGACGGCTGGACCGACGCGGAAGAAATTGGCGACGACACCTCGTCACCGACCGACACCGACGGAGACGGAACCATCGACGCACTCGATGAGGACGATGATGGGGACGGCATCTTGTCGATTGATGAGGACGCGGGCATCGACGACCCAGACGGCGACGACATCGAAAACCGCCTCGATACCGACTCGGATGGAGACGGGGCCCTCGACGCGGTCGAGTCCACGCTCGACGGCGACGGCGACGGGGTCCCGGGCTACCTCGACCCCGACGAGGTCCCCGCCGGCGGCACAGACACTGGCGGTGCCGACACCGGTGAAACCGACACCGGTGCATCGGGCGGCGACACGGGGGATACGGGGCTTTAGTCCCCTCCCCGCGTTTTTCACACCCACCCCACACAGGACCAATCATGACCACTGCAAGCAGTCCAAGCGCGGCGACCACCGCGCCCAAGCAGAACCCCGCCCGTGCGACGCGTCAGTCCATGTCCAAAACCGGCACCCTCGCGGAGATGTGGCACCGGACATCCCGCGCTCCGGGTGGCAAGTGGATGTTCTCCTTCCTGCTTGGCCGAATGGCCCGGTACACCGGGTCGATCGGTGCCACCATCGAACACCTTGAGACCGGGCGAGCGGTGGCGACGATGCGGGACCGTCCGGCCGTTCGAAATCACCTGAAGAGCATCCACGCCATCGCGTTGGTGAACCTCGGTGAGCTGGCCACTGGCGCGTGTGTGATGTATCAAATCGACGGCAAAGGGCGCGGCATTCTGAAAGGAATCGGGATCGAGTACCACAAAAAGTCTCGGGGTCTGATCACCGCAACATGCGAGTACATCGTACCGGACGAAGCCGGCACTCACGACCTTGTGGTCACCGGCACGCTGACCGACGCCGACGGCGATGCCGTGGCCACGGTCACCGCCACTTGGCGCGTCGACATCTACCCACCGGCTTAGTTTCAAGAACGCACCGATTCGGGTATTCTCCCGACCACCGGGGAACCATGAGCACCATTCCTGAACGCATCGGTCGTTACTCCATCCTTGAGCGTCTGGCCGTGGGCGGCATGGCCGTGGTGTACCTTGGTTTTGAGACCGGCGATTCAGCGCTTCAGCGCCTGGTGGTGATCAAACAGATCCTCCCGCAGTTCGGCGCAGACGACGGCTTTCAGCGGATGTTCCTCCAGGAAGCGCGGCTTGCGGCGAACATCAATCACCCAAACGTGGTGGAAATCCACGAGCTTGGCACCTACGACGACCAACCCTTCCTTGCCATGGAGTACGTCCAAGGCGTGCCGCTCAACATCCTGATGCGAAACGCCACCAAACACAACCGACCGATACCGGCCGGCGTGGCCATTGGCATCGTTGCCCAAGCCTGCTCGGGTGCCCATGCAGCCCACGAACTCACCGACCCTTCTGGGGCGCTCGCGAGCCTGGTCCACCGAGACCTCACACCGCACAACCTGATGGTGACCGAGACGGGCCACGTCAAAATTCTTGACTTCGGCGTCGCCAAGGCAAGCAGCAACCAGGACAAAACGGAAACCGGCATGCTGAAGGGCAAACTTCCGTACATGTCGCCCGAGCAGCTGTGGGAGTCGGAGATCGATCGAAGGAGCGACGTCTTTACACTCGGGGTGGTGCTCTGGGAAATGCTGCTCGGTGAACGATTGTTTGCCCGCGAGAGCGAAGTTGCAACCATCAATGCGGTGCTCAACTCCACCCTTCCCCGGCTGGATGCGGCGCGGCCAGACATCGGGTCGGGCGTCATGTCCGCAGCCTTGGAGGCCCTCGAGAAAGACCGCACCAAGCGCACAGCCACCGCGGAAGCGTTTCGGAATGCGTTGCTTCAAGCAGCCCGGGAAGAGCGGCTCGACACAAGCGAGGACGCGATCCGCACGTACGTATTGTCCCTGCTCGGCGAAAGCCTGGAGGCCCGCAGGCAACAGGTGCAAGGCCAGATTGAAAAAAGCATCAATCACGCCATCCCGGCCGAACCCACAACCGTTTCCACAGCGCCCCCGCGAACCGCCACGGGCGAGTTGCGCAGGGGCATCGCCTGGGGCGCAGGAATTGCCACGATCGCCCTCGCGGCCGCAATGTATGCCTTCCAGCCCGCCGGCGAACCGGTCGTCAACGGCGCAGTGGTCGAGGGCGACCCGGACATCACCATCATGTTGACTCCAACGGTGCCACCCGAGATTTTGCGAAGCGACTTGGAGCCCCTTCGCGTATACCTGAGCCGCGAGCTTGGGCAGACGGTTGCATGGCGGTTCGCCACCTCCTACGCCGAGACCTCGGAGGCGCTGGTGAACGGGGAGGTCGACTATGCATCGCTCCCCCCAACCCTCTACGTCAAAACCGTCGCGGCCAATGCTGCCGTCAGCCTCGTTGCGGTGAAGGTGCACTCCGGAAGCAGCGGTTCCGATGGGATCTTGCTGGTGGCCGAAGATGGCCCAATCCAGACCCCGGAGGACATCGCTGGGCACAGACTCTGCTACACCGACCCAAACTCAACCACCGGATACATTCTTTCCCGTGGCGCTCTGAGGGCCCACGGCATCGACCCCGATGCAGACATGGCTGACCCACCGGTCATCAGCGGCAACCACCTCGCGTTGATCGAGGATTTAATTGAAGGCAAGTGCGACATCGGTGGAACATTCACCGCTGCCTACATGAACGCCGATGAAGCCGGCATCAACGCAGCCAAGGCCCGCGTTCTGCAGATCACTGGCCGCACCCCACACGATGCCATCTGCTCGGGGCCAAGCGTTGGTGCGGATCAAAAGCAGGCGATGCGAGAGGCGTTGCTCGCGTTCGATCCGCGACGAGAAGCGGGCCGCGACATGCTGGGTCGGGTCGAGCGACTCTCGGGGTTTGCACCCGTCGACGACGCGGTCTATTCGTCCGTTCGCGCTGCACTCGATGCCGAACGGAGCTCAGCCCTGATCGAGTAACGGCTGTGCCGGAAAAACTTGGCGGTATGCCAGGGCGCACGACAGGTGAAGAAACGGAATGACAACGATGCTCGCCAAGTAGCAGCACGCGAGCGCGTTGATGCCCGCAAGCGCCATCAAAATGACCCCGAATGCGATGTTGGCGCCGGGCTTGTCTCGAATCAATCTCACGCCATCCTGAATCGCTGCAATCCCTCCCCCCCTTCGGTCCAAAATGAAAAAGGACCAAAACAGGGTGCATGGATAGGCCACAAAAACACCCACGCAACACGCCAAGATGCCGAGCGTCATCAGAAATGACGATGCGACCCCCGCAGAGATGGCGGCCGGAATCATACCGACGTCAGGAATGAGGTTCCCAACGTCCGCCTCACCGTGGTCAACCAGGCGCAGCGCAAAGTTCCCCAAACCAAGGCTGAGCACCGCCCCAACAACCACCTGAACCGTCATGATGGTCAGTCCGAAACCCAACAGGGCCAGTGCCTCGGCGATGGATGGTTCGCCTCCGAGACCAAACCCATCCTCGATGGCCGTTTGCACAACAAACGATGGAATGGCCAGGACAATGTTGACGATGAGATAGACGAATCCAGCCGCCATGCAGGATGCTGCGTTGCGCTGCAACAGGGTCCCGGCCTGGCCAAAAACGTCGACTGGGTTTGCGTTATCCATCGGGCTCCCTTGTGCATGCGCCGCCGGTCGCGCATGATACCGCAGAGGGACCCAATGACCGACTCCAGCAAAGCCGTGATCACCTGTGCGCTGAACGGCGTCTTAACCGACCCGCAACGGTTTCCAATTCCCGTCACCATTCCGGAGATGGCGCAGTCGGCCAAGAGCGCGTTTGACGCCGGCGCAAGCGTCATGCACATTCATTTTCGCGATCAACGCGAGGGGCTCGGCCGGCTCCCCACCTGGGACCCGGACACCGCCGCTGACGCCATGAACGCCATTCGGTCCGAGTGTCCCGGGGTGGTGATCAACATGACCACCGGCGTGATGGGCCGGGATCAGTCGGGACCTTTGGCATGCCTCCAGCGCACCCGCCCCGAGATTGCGGCGTGCAACGCGGGAACACTCAACTATTTGAAAGCCCGCAAAAACGGGGACTGGGCATGGCCTCCCATGACCTTCGACAACCCGGTCGAGAAAATCGATGAAATGGTGTCAGCAATGCATGACACTGGCACACGGCCTGAGTTCGAATGCTTTGATGTTGGGATTGTCCGTTCGGTCAATCTGTACGTCGACACCGGCATGGTGGAATCACCACTGTACAACTTCGTGATGGGCGTCGCTTCGGGCATGCCGTGCGACCCAAGCCTCTTGCCACTGCTGCTCCGATACCGAAAGCCCAACACCCTGTGGGCGGTCACCGCCATTGGCCGCGCGGAGGTGTGGAAGCTGCACCAGCGGGCCGCAGAACTCGGGGGATTCCTTCGCACCGGTCTCGAGGACACGTTCTACCTGCCGACCGGCGAACGAGCCCGGAGCAACGCAGAGCTCATCGAGGCCATGGTGCAGACGGCACAACAGGCGGGACGAACTGTCGCGTCCCCAGCCGACACCCGGTCACTCCTGGGCCTCGGTGACTGACTAACGGCCCCCGGGCCGTCGTGGTGGGCCGCCCGTTGTGACTCCAGGCCCCTGAATCGCTCGGGGGTTGTCCAAGTACCGCAGGACGTCTTCGTATTCGACCTGGGCGCTCTCATACAGCTCCCGGAGGGCCATATCCATGGTCCGCATTCCGTCGCGACGGCTGGTCTCCATCGTCCCCCTCGCCTGGTGCATTTTTGCTTCGCGGATCAGGTTTCGGATCGCTGGTGTGGCGACCATGAGTTCGAATGCGGGAACAAGGCCTCCCCCTTTCTTGGGCAGCAGCCGCTGAGAGACGACACCAAGCAGGCTGGATGCAAGCTGCGCGCGGGCCTGCCCCTGCTGGTGGGCCTGAAACACGTCCACAATGCGATCGATGGCCTGCACGGCGTCGTTGCTGTGCATCGTGGCCAAAACCAAGTGCCCGGTTTCCGCTGCGGTCAACACCGCAGAAATGGTCTCAAAGTCTCGCATCTCTCCGACCAAGATGACGTCGGGGTCCTGGCGGAGAATGAACTTCAGCGCCGCTGCGAAGCTTTGCGTATCGGCGTACAACTCCCGTTGATCGACCGTCGCCAAGATCGATTCGTGAGAATATTCGACCGGGTCCTCAATGGTGATGATGCGGCATTTCCGCGTGCGGTTGATGCGGTCGATCAAGCAGGCGAGCGTGGTGCTCTTGCCCGAACCCGTCGGTCCGACAACCAAGAACAACCCTTGTGGGGCAGACCCCATCTCGAGCACTGCCGACGGCAACGCAAGATCATCCGCCGATGGCACCGAGCTCGGTATGGCCCGCAGCGCAGCAGCCATGCGGCCCTTCTGAAAGTACGCGTTCACGCGGAAGCGGCGGCCATCTTCAATGGCGAGCGCAAAGTCAATTTCCCGCTCGAGTTCGTAAATGGTTCGCTGTCGGTCAGACATGATGGAGTACAGCAGCGTCCGCATGTCGCCATCAGACAGCGGCATCTCGCCGACCTGGACAAGTTGCCCATCCACGCGGACGATTGGTGGCCGACCAGCCGTCAAGTGCAGATCCGATGCCTCCCGGTGAATTGCCATCCGAAGAAGGCCGCGCATGTCCATCCCGACATCATCCACGACGGCACCCGAATCAAACGAAAAGATTCCAGTCGACATTCCTTTCGCGCTGAGGGCGAACTCATCGGCATTCGAGGCGTAGGCCATGCCAACCTCGTAAGAAATCTTTTCCTGCTTGAACAGTTCGAGCAGACTCTCGTTGAACGTGGTCAAACCGGGGTGCCGAGAGGACCGCATCAGGTCTTGGAGGTCGTCAATGCGAAGGTCTCGCAGCAGTCGTGCCACGGGAGGGGTGCAGTGCATGACCTCCGCCGCCACAACCCGCCCATCGCCGCCCGCTTGAGGGATGAGCCGCTGGCAAACGATGCCCTGCAGGCATTGCGCCAAGTCCAACGAAACCTGTGCGCGCAGGTGCTCTGGAAAGTAGTTCAAAATCCGCTGAACCGTCTGCGTCGCATCGATGGTGTGGAGCGTCGTCAGCACCAAATGACCCGTGAGAGCGGCGGCGAGGGCGACTTGAATGCTCTCGACGTCGCGCATCTCGCCCACAAGGATCACGTCGGGACTCTGGCGCACCACATGACGGAGGGCCTGTTGGTAGCTGGCCGTATCCGCGCCGACCTCGCGCTGGGTGACCCGCGCCAGATCGTCGACGTGCAGGTACTCGATCGGATCTTCGACGGTGACCACATGCACGGGCCGGGTCTTGTTGATGTGATGGACCATCGCAGCAAGCGTGGTCGACTTTCCGGACCCTGTGGCCCCCGTCACCATCACCAAGCCGCGGCGCCGTTCCGCGAGCTCGGCAATCGACGATCCCAAGCCCAGTTCCTCAAACGAAAGTGCCCCACTCGGGACCGCCCGCGCGACAACGGACAACCGCCCCTGCTGCCGGGCCACGTTCAGACGAAACCGTCGACCGTCGTCAAGCGAATACCCCACGTCCAGATCGCCATTGCGCTCGAAACGCGCCTTGGCCGTCCCCACAAGAACGCGGTCCAACAGCGCCCGCATCTGTTGTTTGGTTGTGGGCGCGTGGCCCAACTGCTCCACAGCACCGTGAACGCGAACCGCTGGCGCCTTTCCCTCACACAGGTAGAGGTCCGATGCACTCGAGTCGCCCATCGTCCCCATCAGGGCGATCAAGTCCCCGTCGATCGCATTCGTGTCATTCATCGGTGTATCGTACGCATGGGCCCATCGGGCTGCAAGCCCCCATGCGCCATCCGCGAACAGAACCGACCATTCGGCACAACGTCTCCCATGCTGAACCTCCCCGAAAAAACGCTATTTTATGCTTCAAACACTGTGAATGGCGCGGCATGGGCGATTCACTACCACGGCGTTGCCGGCTTCACCATACGGGCCGAACAAACCACCGTCGTGCTCGACCCGTTTGTCTCCAGGCCCGGGCTTTTTGCATCGGCATTCAAACGGCTGACTCCGAACGTGGACTTGGTGCGGGATGTGTTCCCGGTCGCCGACGCGGTTGCTTGTGGCCACGCACACCACGACCACATCCTGGATGCGCCCACGGTGTGTTCGCACACAGGCGCGCAATTCATCGGAAGCCCCGACGCGGCCAACGTTGCACGCGCGGCGGGCATCCCCGAGCGCCAAATTACCGAAACCCTTGGCCGCGAAGAACTTCGCATCCGAAACGCCACACTTCGTGGAATTCCGTCCCGTCACGGCCGAGTGTATGGGAATCGCGTTCCACTTCCCGGCTCAATCCCCACGCCTCCGCCTTGGCCGCCCCGCATCTGGGACCTCCGACACGGTCTTGTGCTCAACTGGGGCGTGAACCTTGGGGGAGTGCGCGTCGTCCACATCGATAGCGCCGACTTCATTGACGAAGAGTTCGACGGTGTGCAGGCGGATGTGGTGTGCCTGTGTGCCATTGGGCGAAAGTACCGCCCCAACTATGTCAAAGCGGTGGTCGACGCTTTGCGGCCGAGATGGATCATCCCGTGCCACTGGGATTGGTTTTTCACGCCGTACGGCTCACCGGCACGATTGCTGCCGGGAGTTGACCTGCCAGGCTTCCTGTCCGAGATCCGCGATGCAGGCGTCACGCCCGTACCGCTCGACATTGGGGGGCAATTCGCGCTTTCGCCCACGGAAATACCGGGGTAGGATGCGGCATGCGCTTTACTTATGCAGTTTTGTTGGGATTGGTTGCAGCGGGATGCGGGTCGGACGACGATGCGCCATTGAAGGCTGGGTCGTGCATGGAGCTCGACACCGGCGACACGGGCGGCGACCCGGTCGCCGATGCGGACGCCGATGCCGATGCGGACGCTGATGCCGACGCGGACGCTGATGCCGATGCGGACGCTGATGCCGACGCGGACGCTGACGCCGATGCCGATGCCGATGCCGATGCCGACGCCGATTCGGACAGTGATGCCGACGCCGATGCCGATGCCGATGCGGACTCCGGTGGTGACACCGGAGCCTGAACCCTCCCCCACTCGCCGCGGTCAGTCCGCGTACGGGGCTGGTCCGATGAACCGGCCGTCATGAGCCGATAGGTCGTGCCACCCCGGGGTGAGATCCAGATGAAAGTGGTTG
>JAYZVA010000038.1:0-5989 GCA_036156175.1 Myxococcota bacterium | reverse complement strand
TTGGCTTCAAAGTGGGAGGTCAGAGCTTCGATGAACTCGGTGACTTTGTCGCCGAGCTCGTCGCACATACCCGCATCACCGGCGAGGAGGTGCACGATTTGCATTTCCACGGTGAGAGGCATGTACTGGCCTTGCTTGAGGATCTCGACCATCACGGCGCCGCGGGTCAGCTGCTGCTGGGTGGCGGCATCGAGGTCGGAGCCGAACTGGGCAAAGGCTTGAAGCTCACGGTACTGGGCCAAGGTGAGGCGCAAGGTACCTGCGATTTGCTTCATGGCGGGAATCTGGGCGGAACCACCCACGCGGGACACCGAGATGCCCACGTTGACCGCCGGGCGGACGCCTTGGTTGAACAGGTCCGACTCGAGGAAAATCTGGCCATCGGTGATGGAGATCACGTTGGTGGGAATGTACGCCGAAACGTCGCCCGCCTGGGTCTCCACGATGGGCAGCGCGGTCAGCGAGCCGCCGCCGTCGCGGTCGGACATCTTCGCGGCCCGCTCGAGCAGCCGGCTGTGAATGTAGAACACGTCGCCGGGGTACGCTTCGCGGCCCGGTGGACGGCGAAGGAGAAGGGACAACTGCCGGTAGGCCGTCGCTTGCTTCGACAAGTCATCGTACACGCACAGCGCGTGCATGCCGTTGTCGCGGAAGTATTCGCCGATGGTGCATCCGGTGTAGGGAGCCAAGAACTGCAGCGGCGCGGGGGCCGATGCGTTCGCGCTGACCACGGTCGTGTACTCCATCGCGCCGGTCTCTTCGAGCTTCCGAACCACCTGGCGGACCGTCGATTGCTTCTGGCCGATCGCCACGTACACGCAGTGCATCCGCTTCTTGGGGTCATCCTTGAACACGCGCTGGTTGATGATCGTGTCAACCGCAACGGCCGTCTTCCCCGTCTGACGATCGCCGATGATCAGCTCCCGCTGACCGCGACCGACGGGAATCATCGAGTCGATGGCCTTGAGCCCGGTCTGCATGGGCTCGTGAACGGACTTCCGCTTGACGATGCCGGGCGCCTTGATCTCCACGGGCAAGAACTGGTCGGTCTCGATGGGACCCTTGCCGTCGATGGGGTTTCCAAGGGCATCCACGACGCGGCCCATCATCGCGGGCCCAACGGGAATCGACACAATCTTGCCGGTCCGCTTGACGACGTCTCCTTCCTTGATGGCCCGGTCGTCCCCGAACAGCGCCGCACCGACGTTGTCTTCCTCGAGGTTCAACACCATGCCCATCAGGTCTCCCGGAAACTCCAGCAGCTCGCCCGCCATTGCGTTCTGAAGGCCATACAAGCGCGCGATCCCGTCACCCACCGACAGCACCGTGCCGGTCTCGCTGACCTGCACGCGGGCTTCGTAGTTTTGGATCTGCTGCTTGAGAATCTCGCTGATCTCTTCTGCACGGATGTCCATGTCTTCTCCGATGTTGGCCTAGGCTTCCGCCGCGGCTCCAGGGTTGCGAATCAACGCCGACTGGATGTCTTCCAGCCGGGCGCGTACGCTCGCGTCGTAGGAAATGTCGCCGACCTGAGCCACCATCCCACCGATGAGGCTCGCGTCCACGTTGAATTCGATTTCGACGGACTTGCCAGTGGACGCCTCGAGGGCATCTTGGACCGTCTTTCGCATGCCGGCGTCGAGCTCGGCGGCGGTGGTGACCACCGCACGGGCGCGTCCCGCCAACTCATCGGCCATTTCGCCGTAGAACCGGACGATTCCATCGAACTCGCCCAGTCGATTTTTGTCGACAAGCAGCCGGAGGAAGTTGCCGACGTCCTTGGCGAGCGAGACCTTCTCAAGCACCCGGTCGAGGACGACCTTGCGCTCGAAGGTGCTGAGTCCAGGGTTGGTGAGGGCACCGCGAAGCTGGCCATCGCCGGTATCGAGCACCGCGACAAACCGGTCCAGATCGGCGCCGTATGCGTCGGTGCTTCCGGCTTCTTGGCCCAGCGCGATCAGCGCACGAGCGTACCGACGGGCGATCGAACCACTAGCCATTGGACACCTCACTGGTTCCCTGAACCTCGGCGACAAAATCGCCGGCAAGCCGCGACTGGTCTTCCGTGTTCACCGTCTTCGACAGCTTTTCTCGAGCCAAATCAACCGACAACTCGGCCACTTCGCGTCGCAGCGCGTGCCGCGCACGCTCGGTTTCGTCCCGAATGCTGCGCTGGGCGGCTTCGGCAATCCGTTCCGCGTCGGCCGATGCGCGCTCGACAATCATCTTGTGATCCGCTTCGGACTTGGCCACCGCGTCTGCTTTCATCGACGCCAGCTCGGACTCGAAGCCCTCCAGACGCGACTCGAGCTCCTCAAAGCGCTGCTGCGCTGCTTTGCGGCGCTGGTTGGACTCGTCGATGCTGGTCTTGATGCGGAGCGCTCGGTTGGCCAGCGCATCGCGAATCTTCGAGCGCAACAGAAACGTCAGCAGGCTCACGATGAGCACAAAGTTGATGAGGTGGAACCCGATGGCGTTGTAGTCGGGGGGATCACCCGCCGCACCGCCTGCGTGCGCTACGGACACGAGAAGAATCGACAACATCGTTATGCTCCCGCCGTGAGGGGTCGGCCGAGGACTTGAACTGCGACTTGGTCCGCAATGTCGTTCGACATGGTCTTCAGCTGCGCGCTGGCTGCGTCCTTCGCCGCGCCGATTTCGCCGACGGCTGCGGCGATCTTGGCGTCGGCTTCGGTCCGTGCGGCGCCCACGACGGCGTCGTACTCCTCTTGGGCTTCCGCACGCTTGCTGGCGTGGATGGCCGCCACCTCGGCGCGGGCTGCCGCGAGCTTTTGGTCGTAATCGGCCATGCGTCGAGCAATCTCGGCTTCGATGCGCTCGGCCTCATCGTGCCCGCTGCTGACGGCGGAATCGCGGCCCAACAAATAGTCGAGCATCGGCCGAAGGATGATTCGATACATGCCGACAATCGCCACCAAAAAGGGCACCGTGTTGAGCAATACCTGAAGCGGATCGGGGATGATGTTCATGCGATGACCCTGGGCTGAAGAACGGCCGCACCGCCACGGGGGCGCGGGTTCCTTTGGGGGCCGCTGATAACGCCCGATACCGTAGTGAGCAAGGCGCTTTCGATCCAGCGAATCCTGCCCGCGCGGATATGGGGCTCAGAACCAGAAAGAAACGGTCAGGGTGGTTTCGGGCCGGAGCAGCGAGGAGACGGTGACGGTCTGGGAATTCGTCCACGCCGAACGCGAATATTGGAGCGAAGATTTGAACCCCACTCCGATTCCATTGGACCACCGATGGAGGGCACTGAACCCCACCGCTCCCCCCGCACTTCGAATTCGTCCCGCGTCTTCTTCTGCCCGTTGATCGATCGCCTCTTGTTCGTCGGCCGTCGCCGCATCTTCCGACGACGCGGCACCGGGGATCACCGCGTGGAGGCGCGCATGAAGGGCGAACAACGGGCGCCCGACCTCCGGCTCCATCAACCAACGACGCGCCATCACTGTGGAGCGAATCGCCGTGCGCATCGCCGCCGTTTCCGTGGCAGAGGTTGTGGTGAACGACGCGATTCGCGCGACGGTGCCGCCGCCGCTGAAGGCCCACCGTCCCGCGACCCATCCAATGCTGGCGCGCAGCGGCGGCACCACGATCCCATCGCCTTCGGCCACCAAGGTGCCCGACTGCTGGCCCGCGTCATTCCACGCCAAGTCGCCGCGGCCGATGGGCGCGTAGTCCAGCTCCACAAACGCGCTGGCGTGAGCGACCGTCGCCGCTGCAAACAGCGTCCACACGACTAGCTCAATGCACCCAGCGCGTTCGACAGCGCTTCACGGTCGATGCCCGAGACCTCGACAAGCCGACACCCGGCGAGCTTTCTGGAAGAATCCCCGGGCAATGGCCGCAGGTTTCGGAGCTCCATCACCACCGCGATCGGCTCGATGCCGGGAATGTGAATGGAGCCGCTGACCGACGCACCAATTTTGAGTTTGTCCGAGGCGCTGATGACGTAACTGAGTCCCGCAGCCGCAATGTCGTACAGCGGTTGCTTGGCCCGGTCGGGCCCCGTCGAGAAGTGGAAACCCGGGCGGCCCATCACGCGGTGACGCTTCACCAATCGGCGCTCATTCCGTTCGATCGCTTGCGGGAAACGGATTCGCCAGCGGCGGCGCGCCTGCTGATCGGAGATGTCCTCGATTTCCGACAAAAACGTGTAGGTGGACTCCCCTTGAACGTACCGCAACCGAACCACGTCGCCCGCGCCGACCTTGGATTCCGACAAGTCAACCTCACCGTGGGTGAAGAAGCTGAACGTGTGGTGCTCGGGATTGGGAAAGGACAACGAACCCGGTACTTGAAGGGCGCCGATCTCCATTGTCGCCGCACCAATCTCAGCGGCCGCAAAATACAAGTGAGCGACAACATCGTCGTCTCGGGTCAACCACATGGGTCCGGTCTCGGACATCCCCACCTCCGTTGAGTCCGCATCGTACCGCAGACGGCTTGCAGATGTTGACTAAAGGCATACGAAACACTCATGTACCTGCGCAGCTTGACGATTCATGGGCTCTCCGACCTTCCTCACTTCACCATCGATGGGCTGGGGCGAACGGTGACGATCCGCGGACCTTCCCCCGCATCGAGTGCCGTGGGCGATGGACTGGGCGTGTTGTTCGGCGCCATGAACGAGTCGGTCCTTCGCCAACTCCTCGTTGGGTGGGGGCTGATCCGCCAAGAAGACGAGGCCGAAATCGAGACCGAACCGCTGCCCACCCAGGCGACTTGGGCCGACCGCGATCGGGCAAAGACCGTCGTCTCGGACCTCGCCAATCGCCGCATCCGCGTCGCGGCCGACGTGGCCCTCGATCCGCCGATGGCGGCGGCCCTTCGAAAAGCCGCAGCGACCGAGCCCCGCCTCGGCCCGGCCTTGACCGAGTCGCCAATCGTCCACGTGGAGGTCAGCGCGTACTTCGGCGGAAGCTGGGACGTGCTGTCCATTTCAATTCAGTCGGTGGTGATCGGCTCGGAACGCTTCCCGTGCAGCGGCAAAGAACGGGCTCCGTGGTTGACCGAGTTGCTGCAGCAACTTGGTCAACGGTTTGCGCGACACGACGATGGCGCGCCGCACGCGCAGCTGGCCCTCAAACAAATGACCAGCGCACTGGAACGCGACTACGAGGGTTTCCGTCGTTTCACCGAGGTGGTCGGTGCGGTCCGCCCCGTTGCGAACGGTGAAGGAGCGGCCGAGTTTGTGCACGACCACCGCCCAATCCGTCGATTGGGCGCGGCACGCGTCCGAGCGATTCACGCCGCAGCGACCGCCACCTTGCGCAACGTCGACATCGTGTGGTTGGACGACGCCGACCCGTGGTCCGCGACCTTGACGGAATCGGACCGAGCCCCGCTGGAGCAGTTGTGGACCGTGGGCGTGGATGGCGTCGATCCGGACGCCTTCTCCGGTGGCCACCGCGACATCCTTCGGTTTGGAGCCGGCGAAGAATGAACGCCGTGTGCCATCGGTGCGGCGGCGACAAAGCCGGCCCGTTGGTTCAGTGCCCGCAATGCAGTTTTGAACCCACTGGAACCGAACGGGCGACGGCGTGGCTGTTCTCCAGTGCACACCTGGATCCCGAGGAGCTGCGCTTGGCGGGAAGCCGCGTCCGCGACGGAGAGTTGCCCGACCCATCGGCTGCGCTCAAAGCGCTCGCCTTTCCCCACGTCCGACCCCGCGCCGACGCTCGGCCCCTCGCCCGCAGAGAACAGGTCGCCATTGCCGCACTCGTCGTCGTGATGACCCCCCTTGCGGGTCTGGCCATCTGGTGGGGACTGCGCGAAGAGCGCCCAACGGCCGCCCGACAGGCACTCCGAATATCCGTCCCCGTTGCGGTGGCCACGGGGGCCCTCTGGACGGCCCTGATCGCCAGCCGTTTGGTGAACTAACCGCCCGCGTTTCGGTTCAGGCCGGTCGCAATGGCCTCGCACCCAACGAACCCCAGCCCAACGAATCGCGCGCCCACGATGCGCT
>JAYZVA010000037.1:0-17808 GCA_036156175.1 Myxococcota bacterium | reverse complement strand
TGGGGGGGCGGCGGTTTGGTGGAGCCCCCAACCCCCCGCCCCTGTTGGCGGGGACGTCGCGGCTGTCCGGCCGAGTCGAAGTCGATCAAGCCGGCCGACCGGCCCCCCCGCACCAGCACGTTGGCCGACTTGACATCGCGGTGAATGATCCCGCGGCCGTGCAGATGGTCAAGCGCTTCGCCGAGGTGAATGCCCACGGTCACGACCGCCGCGGTCCGGTCGACGGTGCCGGGGGTGCCCATGGACTTGGCGAACACCTGTGCAGGCGTCCCCGAGACGAAATCAAAGAGCATGAAACGCCGCCCATCGGGGGTTGTTCCGCATCGATGCGACCGCATGATGCCGGGGTGATCGATGGCAGCGAGCGCGCGGTGGATGCGGTCGAACCGTTCTTCGTCTTGCCGCCGGTTCGCGGCGAGCTTCAAGGCGTAGTGTTGACCCGTGCTGGGTTCTTCCACTTGATAGACCGCACCCATTCCACCCTGAGCCACGTGACGGACCACGCGGTAGGGACCGATTCGAAACTCGCCGTCATCCGGGGGGGAGCCACCCATCACCATCGGGCGTCCTCCAGGCGGGTTTCCGGATGGGCGATCGTGGCCCAATCATAGGCTCCCCCGAGTTGGTGGGGCGACGCACCGCGTTCCATCACCCAATCCCGCGCCTCCGAGGCCGTGGCAAAGGAGACCACGGAGGGTTCCCCCGCGTCGTCCGTCACACTGAGCAAGACGAACGGTGTGGACGGTCCAAGTCGAAAGTCTCGCCGGTCGTTCAACCACCCGCTGAGGACCACCGCAGAGGCATCGAGGGTGGGCGGTCCGCTCCACCACACCCGGTCCACCCACAGCGGTCCGGGCGGCAGCGCGCTCGCGACGGCGTCGTGACGCGACAACGCGCCCGGGTCGGGTCCCACGGGGAGCTGATCGACCTGGGTGTGGACGAATGCGGCCGTGGCGACGATTGCGAGGGGCCATACCCGCGCAAGGCCGAGGGCGGTGGCAACGGCGACGGGAACGGCCACGATGCGGAGGTGGTAGCTCCGGACGTAACCGTTGACGAGCCCCACACCCAAAATCCCGGCCAGCGCCAGGGCAGCAAACCCCACGGCCCAACGATGGTCGCGCTGGCGGCAAAACAGCGCGAGAACCAGCCCGACAACGACCACGGCCAGCGATCCGTTGAAGTCCACCGCGAAACGGTCGTGCAGGGCAACGGCGATCAGGCGGCTCCAGGGCTCGGGGTCAACCACGTTGCTGCGGGCGACGGCCGCAATGCAGGCCGACGGCCCCTCGCCACACGCGGCCAGGTCGATGAGCCGAAGCAACCGCGGGAGCACTGCGATGCCGCCGATGAGCAGCGCCGTTCGAAGGACTCGTCCCCCGTGGACCCGGTGAAGCCGGGCGACAAAGGGCAAAATCCCGAGGGCGACGCCGATCGCCAAGGGGTGGTGGCCGGCCGCAGCAGCGATGCCGACCATCGCGACTCCTGGGGCCCATGGAACGCCCCGCAACCCCAGTGCCAGTGCCAGCGTGAGCACGCCAACGAGCTCGGGTGCACCGTATGAACGGGCGCCGCTGACGAGGGTGTCGAGCAATCCAGGGTCGAAGGCCAAGATGCCGCCAGCGGCCAGACCCGCCGCCCATCGGCGCGCCATCGAGCACCGCTCCGAGGTCCAATGATACGCCGCTGCAAAGCCGATTGGGGCGACGAGGGCGCCGGCGATGAACCGGATGGTGAACGCGTCGGTCAGTGAGTCGGCCATGGCCACGATCGGCACGGCCGCTGCCCACAGGGCATCGCCGCTCTCTGGATTGGGGGGACGGGGCAGGTGGCCGAACAGGGCGGCTTGCGCTTGCAGGTACGGGCCCAAGCTGTCGGAGCCCACCACGGCTTGGTCCACCACCCGCAGGCGGTGCCATGCTGCGGCTGCCCACAGTGCAGCCATTGTGAAGAAGCGAATCACCACCCGATGTTACTTCGAGACGCCCAGCTCTTTGGCGACCTCGGCGGCAGCCTTGCCTTGAATGGCCAGTTCCAGGTCGCGCTCGATGCGGCGCTGCGCGAAGGGTGCGGTCACTTCGTCCACGCGATGGCTGAGCGTGGAGATTCGTTGGCGGTCCCGGCCGTCCATGGCCGTTGCCAGTTCTTCGAGCAGGGCCTCGATTTCGCCTTGCTCGCCGGGCTCCAGCATGGCCGCGTCGTCGGCGAGGGCCTTCTTGACTTGGTTGACGATTTGCTCGGCTTCGATTCGCGCATCGATCAACAGTCGCTCGTCCACGTCAGACTCCGCGTTGTCGATGGCGGACTCCAGCATCGTCTCGATCTCGTCTTCGGACAAGCCGTAGCTGGGCTGAACGTCGACGCTGGTGCTGTTGCCTGTGGCGACATCGGATGCCGCCACCCGAAGGATGCCGTCGGCGTCCACCATGAACTCCACCTTGATTCGGGGCGTGCCCGCGGGCTGAGGCGGGATGCCCGTGAGCTTGAACCGGCCAAGGCTGCGGCAGTCACCGACCAGCTCTCGCTCGCCTTGAAGGATGTGAATGTCGACGGCGGTTTGATTGTCGACGTGGGTGGTGAAGGTCTGCGCTTGGGCTGCGGGGATTGCGCTGCATCGGGGGATCAGGCGCTCGACAACGCCGCCCATCATCTCCAGGCCGAGGCTGAGGGGCACGACATCGAGCAGCAACATGTCTTCGGCCAGCTCGCTCTCGCCTGTCAGGATATCGGCCTGCATTGCCGCTCCCAATGCGACAACCTTGTCGGGATCGAGGTCGCAGTGCGGTGGTCGCCCAAACAGGCGCTCGACGTACGCTCGGACCAGCGGTACCCGCGTCGAGCCGCCGACCAAGACGACTTCGTCGATCTGATTGGCCTCCAAGCCGGCATCGGCGAGGGCTTGTCGGCACGCGTCTCCGGTTCGCTCCACGATTGGTTGGATCAAGCGTTCAAAGCTGCCGCGGTCGATCTCGGCCTCTACGGCCGTTCCCGCAAGCGTGGCTTTCAGCACGGCCGAGTGGGCGTCGGTGAGCGCGCGCTTTGCGCGCTCGGCCGCGCGGATGGCGGTTCGGTAGGTGACACCGTCGGCATTCACGACACCGGCCTGCTGAAGCAGAACGCCGGCCAGCGCCTGGTCAAAGTCGTCGCCGCCGAGGTGCGTGTCCCCGGCGGTGCTCAAGACCTGGAAGACCCCGGACTCGAGCCGCAGGATTGACACATCGAATGTGCCGCCCCCCAGGTCGTACACGGCCACCGTTTGACCGTCCTTGGCCGAGTCGAGTCCATACGCCAGGGCTGCGGCGGTGGGTTCGTTGAGGAGGCGCAAGACGTTGATCCCCGCAACGGTTGCCGCATCGCGGGTGGACTGCCGTTGGGCATCATCGAAGTACGCGGGGACGGTGATGACGGCACCGCCCGGGCGGCCGAACAAGCACTCCTCGGCTCGCGAGTGCAGCAACCTCAAAATGAACGAACTGATCTCGACGGGGGTGATGTCTCGGTCGCCGACGCGAAACCGTACGGCTTTGTTGTCGTCTTCGGCGAGGTCGTACCGAAACAGCCGCGCTTCTTCGGCGACTTCGGTTCCCGAGCGACCCATGAACCGCTTGACGCTGGTGAAGGTGGTCCCGCCGGGCTCGGTCGCCGCCTCCAGCGCCGGATACCCGATGGCAACCGGGTTGCCTTCGTCGTCGTACCGCACGGCACTCGGAAGCAACGCCCGTTCGTCGTCATCGAGCAAGCAGCGCGCTCGTCCGTCGATGATGACGGCGACAAGCGAGTGGGTGGTTCCGAGGTCAATGCCGATGTTGGCCATGCTGGCTCCGTTTATGCACCGGTCTGGGTGCGCGCCGTGGTGAGGTATTGAAGTTTCGCCAGGATGACGCCCACCCCCTCGAGGGTGCCGGCGTCATTCTCCCAGGCTTCGAAGGCATCGTTGAGCGCGTTGCGGTGGGTGTCCCACAGGTTGTTCACCGTCTCGCGGGCGGCAACCGGGTCGGCGCTGCTCATCATTTGAAGCTCGAAGATGGTTTCCAGAAAGTCCCCATCGGGTTGCGGACCACCCCGCTCGGGTGCCCGCGGCTCACCCGTGGTCAGGTACCAGGCGCGGGCCAGGGGATCCGAGAGAACCCGTTTGGCCTCGTTCACCGCTGCGGTCCACTGCAGGCTCATTCGGCGAAACACTGCGGGCTTCCCGGCCCAGCGGTCCGGGTGAACTTGGCGAGAGACCGACCGCCATGCGGGCTCAATCGCCGACTCGTCGATGGAGAAGCGCCGGGGAAAGCCCAAGACCTGAAACGGGTCGGCGTTGGGCGGCGGTGGCTGCAACGCGCCGCAGCCTACGCAGACGGCCCCCTGGGTGGATTCATGGCACTGCCAACAGACCACTGCAACCTCTTTACAGCGTGAACGATTCGCCGCACGAGCAGGAGCGTCCCGCGATGGGGTTGTTGAACAAGAACCCGCTCTTCATCATGGTCTGTTCAAAATCAATCTCGGTGCCGTTGAGGAACAAATACGACTTGCGGTCGACCGCCAAGGTGATCGCCGGATCACCGAACTCGAACAACTTGTCTTTCTCTTCGGGGTTTTCGACGAAGTCCATGAAGTAGGACAGCCCGGAACACCCGCCGCCCCGGACGCCCACGCGCAGCACCGCCTCGGGGGTTTGCCGCTTCTTGCACAGAATGCGTACCCGCTTGACGGCAGCGTCGGTCATCGTGACAGCCATGGTTTATTCGCTGTTCTTTTTGGTTTGGTAGTCGTTGATGGCCGCTTTGATGGCGTCCTCCGCCAACACCGAGCAGTGAATCTTGACCGGCGGGAGCGCCAGCTCCTTGGCGATTTCGGCGTTCGAGATCGCCAGGGCGTCGTCGATGCTCTGCCCCTTGACCATGGTGGTGATCAACGAGCTGGAGGCAATGGCCGAACCGCAGCCGAAGGTCTTGAACTTGGCATCTTCGATGATGCCGTTGTCGTTGATCTTCAATTGAAGTTTCATCACGTCGCCGCAGGCGGGCGCGCCCACCATGCCGGTTCCGACGTCTGGATCGTTTCGGTCGAGGCTCCCCACATTCCGCGGGTTCTCGAGGTGGTCGATGACTTTTTCGCTGTATCCCATGATGAGTTGTCCTCGAGGTTAGTGGGCAGTCCATTGAATGGTTTTGAGATCGATGCCTTCTTGCACCATCTCATAAAGGGGCGACATGCTTCGGAGCCAGTTTACTTTTTCCACGATCAAGTCGACGGCGAAGTCGACCTCCTCGGGAGTGGTGAAGCGGCCAAAGCCAAACCGGATGGAGGTGTGGGCGAGTTCGACGTCCACGCCCAAGGCCCGCAGCACATAACTGGGTTCAAGGCTCGCGCTGGTGCACGCGGACCCCGAAGAGCACGCGATGTCTTTGATGCCCATCATCATCGCCTCGCCCTCGACGTACGCGAAGCTGACGTTCAGGTTGTTGGGGAGACGGTGCTCCCACGAGCCGTTCAAGTAGATGTCATCCAGGCGCTCTTGGAGCGCGGCCCACATCTTGTCTCGAAGCGCTTGAACCCGCGCAACGCCGCCGTTGGTGAGCTCTTCCTTGGCCAGCTCCGCGGCTTTGCCGAGCCCAACGATTTGGTGAACGGCCAGCGTCCCCGATCGCATCCCGCGCTCGTGGCCGCCGCCATCGATGATGGGCGCGATCCGAACCCGGGGCCGCCCGCGCCGGACCCACAACGCGCCGATGCCCTTGGGACCGTACATCTTGTGGGCGGAAATGGAGACGATGTCGAGGTTCAGTTCCTTGACGTCGAAGTCGATGCGACCGAGTGCCTGGACGGCGTCGCAGTGAAAGATCACTTTCCGTGCCCGGCACCGCTTGCCGATTTCGGCGATGGGTTGAACGGTTCCAATCTCGTTGTTGGCCATCATGATGCTGACCAGTACGGTGTCATCGCGGAAGGCCGCGTCGAGCTCGTCGAGGCTGATCAGGCCGTCTTCGTCGACGCCCAAGTACGTCACTTCCCAACCTTCCGCTTCGAGGGCATGGCAGGAGTCGAGGATCGCCTTGTGTTCGGTGGCGCAGGTGATGATGTGCTTGCCCTTGGATTCGTAAAACCGGGCCACGCCTTTGATCGCGAGGTTGTCGGATTCGGTTGCGCCGGATGTGAACACGATTTCCTTGGCATCGCCGCCGATCAGGTTTGCGACCTGTTCCCGGGCGTGTTCGACGGCGTCCTTTGCCTCCCATCCGTAGGCGTGGTTCTTGCTCGCCGCGTTGCCATAGGCTTCGGTGAGGTACGGCCACATCGCTTCGGCGACGCGGGGGTCACACGGGGTGGTGGCGTTGTTGTCGAGGTAGATGGGTGTTTTGACGCTCATGGTCGTCCTTAGGCTGGCGCAGCGATGGTGGCGACCAATCGCGGTGCATCGCTGTCAGAGTGTTGGGAGTCGTTGCAAGCCGCGCAGGCTTGGACGGACTCGGTCATGGTGCAGGTGGTGCAGGCTTCAAGGTAAGCAATGGATGCGGAGAGTTCGGACTCGAGGGTCTGCAGCCGAGCGATGGCTTGCTGGGTCTCGGCGAGTTTCTCGCCGTAAAAACTCCGCAGGGCGCCCATGGATTCCGGTCCGGTGTCGTGGGCGTGAAATGCAGCCAGGAACTGCTTGATGTCGTTGAGGGAGAAGCCCAGCTCCTGGAGGCGCTCGATCCAGTGAATGCGGTCAAGTGCATGGTCGGTGTACATCCGAAAACCACCGGGGCTCCGCTCCGCCGGCCGAAGCAAACCCAACTCCTCGTAGAAGTGGATGGTTCGGACGGTTTTGCCAACGCGCTTTGCCAGCTCGCCAATCCGGTAGGTGGATGGGGGTGCACTGCTCATGATTGCCTTATAACCTAACGCACACGTAAGGGTGTGGTCTCTATCGGTCCAGATCTACCCCCGGGTCGAAATCATGTCAACGGTTTTCGCCCCCAAATACGGCGGGCGCTGCCGCGGTTTGGAATGCCGGCTCGCACCCGTTTCGCCGATCCGCCAAATCGTGCACGGGACCGATGGCTCCTTCGGCGCCATCGCCTCCATTGTCACGGGTCCGGCGGCGGCTCTCGGGTTCGCTCCAGCGGCACCCAACCCCGTCCGTTGACCCAGTGCGCGGCACCCAGTCGGATGCCGTCGGTGCGAAACTGCACGGTTCCCAGCAACTGCGTCTGCGCGATGGCGGCGTCCTTCCATCGTTCCACAGCAGCGGGATGGGGGTGGCCGTAACGATTGCCCCGGCCACTTTGAATGACGGCCCAGATGGGGCGTGTGGCCGCCACCAGTTCCGGCGATGAAGAGTGCTTGGAACCGTGATGCGGGACCTGCACGACCGACACAGGGGCCACATGCTTGGCCACGCGTTGCTCCGTCGTCTGGCCGATGTCCCCGCTGATGAGGAACGAGTGCCGTCCGTCGCGCACCGTGACAACAATTCCCCCTTCGTTGTCGCTCACCCCGGCCGGGGTGCCGATGACGCGGCATGGAATTCGCCGTTGGTGGGCATCCCGCCAGAGGTCGTGAAACCGGTCTTCGGTGGGTCGCGGTCTTCTCGGGGCCCACAGCTGGCCGATGCGAAGTTCGCTCAGGACGGGCGCCAGTCCGCCAAAGTGATCGGCATCGGGATGACTGATGACCACCAGGTCGATGGTGCGAACCCCGCGCCGTCGCAGCCAATGCAGCAGCCGACGACCCGGTGGACCGCCATCGACGAGCCAGGTTTGTCCGTTGCTGAACTCGATCAATGCGGCGCCTCCTTGACCGATGTCGGGAAAGGTGACGACGGTGTCGGTCGACCGCTGCGGTGGCGTCAACGCGACCAAGCCAATCAACAGCGCCAGTCGGGGCGTGCGGAACATCACGGCGCCCGCTCCGAGCAGAGCAGCCCCCGCCGGCCCAACCGCAGGGTGCACGGCGCCCCACTGCAGGGCGGACAACGCCCGCATCACCCCGTCAACGGTGATGTCGGCTGCCTCGACCAGTCCGTCGCTGTCGGTGACGGTTCCCAGGAGTCCCAGTGGCACCGCAATGCCAGCGATCAGCGGCACGGCAACCAGGTTGGCCACGGGTGCGGACAGCGCGACCTGTTGAAATGCCCACGCCAGTATGGGCAGCGTCCCAATCGTGGCGCTCAATGTGGCGGCGAGGCTCTGCCCGATCCACCGGACGGGGCGAGGCGTGGACCCAAACCGCGCCGCAAACACGGGCGTCCACCCAATCAGCGCCACCACGGCGCCGAAGGACAAGATGAAGCCCAGCGATGCCACCGCCGACGGATCCCGAATCAGGATCGCGACCGCCGCGAGTCCCACGACTTGCCACGGGTCCACCCTGCGACCAGCGAGCGTTGCGACGGCGGCGGCCCCCACCATGCACACGGCTCGCTGAGTCGAAACGGGCCATCCCACGCGTTGGGCGTAGTACACCGCTGCGGCCATTCCAAACAAGTGCGGCATGATTCGCGCGAGGTGCACCCACCCCGCCAGCACGAGGGGCCGACCGCTCACCCACCCCACCGCCGCCCCGAAGGTTGCGGCCACGCCCACGTGCAGCCCACTGATGGCCAGCAGGTGGGTCGTTCCAGTGTTTCGAAAGATCGCCTTGGTTTGCTCGCTCAGCCCGGTTCGATCACCGGTGAGCAACGCGCGAAGCACGGCGGGACGACGGCGGCGGTTGGACGCAGGGTCGGCGGGCGGAGCGATGGCCGCACTGACCCATTCTCGGGCCCGCAACTGCGGTGCGTTGGCCAGAGTCGCTCGCCGATGCGCGGGCCACGCGCCAGGCAGCTCGGGCGCTGGATTCAACGGGGCCACCCGCGCGCTCATCCACTCGCCAACCACGGGACGATGCGCCGCGGTTTTGACCCAGTACTTCCCCGCATCGGATGCCACCATCGCGTGCCGGCCCGACGCGGCATGAACCCGCCCTGCGATGTGGGGTGTGGCGGGCAGCATGGGCTGCTGGAGGTGCCCGTTGCACACCCCGATGCCCACACCGAATGCGATCCAGGACGTCGGATGGGCAGTGAACACTCGCAGGAGGACGCCGCTGAGCAGCGCGGCGAGTCCGACTTGCCACCCCACATCGATCCAGACTGCGGACCCGCCCGCCAGTCCGACCGCGATCCATGCCATCGGTGCCCGCATCCTTGGCCTCCCACCAGAGCAGTCGGCAAGGAGCGTGCCCCCACGGTTTGCGGCCCGTTGCGGTGCTAGCGGGCGCCCAACTGACGGCCACCCGTCGGTTGTCACATCACTGTGACGCGTTCCGGGTCCGATGCGGTTGACGCCGATCCCCTCGCAGGTGAAAGGAACGACGAGTCGGCTCCGTGGTTCGCACGAGACGCGGCTCATCCCCCGCTGGGCGTTGGACCCAGCCGGAACCATGCGATGCAACCCCGACTACCGAACTTCATCGCCTGACCGCTCTTGGGACCGCCGAGAGCGATCCGGCCCCCAGGAGAACACCATGCAATTTCGCGGACGCGACCGTCGCGACGTCAAGCGCAAAGTCTTGACCTACTGGGCTGCCCATTCACGCAGCTTGGGGTTGAGTCTGCAAGAGTTTCTTGCCCATTGTCGAATGGGCCCCAACGAACGGACCATCGTCTTCATTCAGCCCCAATCCTAGTCTTCTTCGGAAGCATCCCCGAAACCCCCGCCCCCGGGGGTTTGCATGCGGAGTCGGTCCCCTGTCGTCACGGTGAACTGTGATGAAGCCGGCTCCCATCCCGCCCCTCGGTCGACTTGATCGACCCCGGGCAATCCTGGCCGGCCACCGACTGCACCCGGTGCGCCGGCCGCTCTTCGTTGGGCCAAAATCGACACCGTGGCGGGGGCCAAAAACCGCCAGGTTTTCTCCAAGCCATCGCCGCCAGACCAGGTGCCCGAACCCCCGGAGTTGGGCCGGATTCGCCAGTTCTCCAGCCGCACGGGAAACCGCGCTTCCATTTCTTCGACGTCCGAGGCCCGCGTGTTGGTCATGTGGACCTGAACCGCGTCGGTGCCCGAAAAACCCGGTCCCGCGCCCGAGCCGCCGGCGATGGTCTCGTACCAGATTCCGGCCTCCATCCCCACAGTCAGGTTGTTCATGGTGCCCTGGCTCGCCGCCTGCGCCCCCACTGCCCGCAGGAGCGCATCCACCAACCGTTGACTGCACTCAACGTTGCCCCCCGCAACGGCGGTTGGGTACTGCGGGTCGAACATGCCGCCGGGTGTGGATTCGATTTGAACGCGGCGCAGCGACCCTTCATTGAGCAACGGGAGCGGCTCGTCGATCAAGCACCGCAGCACGTACAACACCCCGGCTCGGGCCACGGCGCTGGGCGCATTGAGGTTGCCGGGATGCGGGGGGGCATCGATCGCGATGGTCGCCCGACCGTCGGCCACCGTCATCGTCACGGCGATCGGGGTTCCATCGTCCAGCACTTCGGTGGCGGTGTGGACCCCCGGCATGCCCGTCAACAGGCGGGCCGTTGCCCGCTCAGCGGCATCCAGAGCATGGCGCATCTGCGCGGTGAAGCCATCGACGCCCATGCCCTCGATCAGGCCCTGCAGGCCGTCGTCGCCGCGTTGAACGGCCGCCACCTGCGCCAACAAATCGGCCCGGAGCTCGTGGGGGCTCCGGGTGCCATCCAGGCACGGCGGAGTGAAGCCATCGGGTCCGGCCAGCGGAATGTTGCGGAAGCGCAGGCCTTCGTGTTCGATGTGGGTGGATGCGGGCGGCATGGACCCCGGGGTTGTCCCGCCGACGTCCACATGATGGCCGCGCACGGCAACAAAAGCCACGCGTGTTGCGCCCGCATGCACGGGTCGAATCACCGTGATGTCGGGAAGATGGGAGCCACCGCAGTAGGGATCGTTGCTGGCCCATGCGGTGCCGGGCTGGAGGTCGTCTCCGCGATCGCGGAGCAGGCCGCGCACGGTCTCGCCCATGGCGCCCAGGTGGACCGGCACATGGGGTGCATTGGCGATCAGGTGGCCGTTGCAATCGAACACCGCTGCCGAAAAATCGCGGCGCTCGCGAATGGATACGGAACGGGCCAGCCGGGCGAGGTGTTCGCCCATTTCCTCTGCGATGGCCATGATCCGCGCGGCGAAGACTGCGGTCTGGATCGGATCGAATGCGGTGCTGCTGCGCCGTGGCGCCGGCCGGTCGTCGTCCAGTTGGACCCATCCGGCGTTGGCGGTGACCCGCCCGCCGGGGTCCACCACCACCGTGGTGCCCTCCCCAACCAGCAGCGCGGGTCCCTCGGTGTCATGGGCCCGGTGGATGGGGACCACCGGCACCTCGCGCCACCCGTCAAACCACGCCCGGGTCGTGCGCGCGACCGGCTCGGGGTCGGGAAGGTGGAGGTTGGGGCTTGGGGCCGGCTGTTCCACTGCAGCACGAACCTCGACCGCCTCGATGGGAATCGACGTCCGTTCGAACCCAAACCGGTCGCGATGGGCCCGATGAAATCGGTGGCGTTCATCCTCGGTTAGCCCCGCTCCGACCCGATCGGAGCGCACCGGAATCTCGATGGGGTGCTGGGTGCCCCGATGCCGAATCGCCAACCGGGTCGTGGTGTGTCCCGCGAAAGGCAGCGCCGCTTGCGCACGCTTGAGCGCATCGTCGATCGAACCGCGAATGGGCGCCACCGTCTCGGCGCGGCGCGGTGCATGGCCGATCCCCACCGCGGAGAACACGCCGGCCAGCCGCGGAACGACGACCGTTCGGATGCCGAGGGCCCGCGCAATGGTGGTGGCGTGGCCCGGGCCCGCGCCTCCGAAAGCCACCAGCGCGTGATCGGCCGGGTCCACTCCCCGGGCCGCGGCGAGTGCGCGCACCGCGCGGGCAGCGGTCTCGGCCGCAACGCGCTTGAACCCCTCCGCGGCCGGTTCGGGCTCGAGACCCGGGGCAGCGTTCATGATGGCCCGCCGCGCGGCGGCCCTGTCGAGTTCCTGACGCCGGTCGGGACCGCACACAGACGGGAAGTCGGGCAATCGCCCGAGGATCACCTCGGCGTCCGTCAGCGTGGCCGGTCCGCCCCGGCCATAGGCGGCCGGTCCGGGATTCGAGCCCGCCGATTGAGGCCCCACGGTGAGCAGGCCGTCCCGCTGGGCGAGGATGGATCCGCCTCCGGCGGCCACGGTGTGGAGCTCGATGGTTGGCACGCGCAGCTCCAGGCCGTCGATGCGCAGTCTGTCGCTGCGCTCTGGCGCGCCATCCACCCGGCACACATCCGTGCTCGTGCCGCCCATATCCAGACCAAAGGCTGGGCCCAGACCGGCCGCAGCAGCCAGGCGGGCCGTCGCCATCACACCGCCTGCAGGACCGCTCAAGATGGCTTGCGAGCCCGTCCATTCGTCGTGGTGACTCAGTCCACCATCCGAGCGCATGTACAACCCCGGTGCCCGGGGCAGGAGGGGCGACAAAGCGGCATCGGCCACCGTGGTCTGGAGGCGCTGAAGAAATCCCCGCGATGGCGCGATGGCGTGCCCCATGCGCACGGTGGTGAAGCCGATCGCCGTGCACAGGTCCGCGATGCGGCGCTCATGCTCGGGGCGGAGGGGCCCATGGATCAGCACGATGGCGACCGAGCGAATGCCCCTGTCCCAGTGCGCTCGCAGGGTGGACGGTTCGACCGTGACTGGGTGCACCTCGGCGCCGGTGGCGTCGATCCTCCCCCCGACCTCCACCACCGCCGCCGCCAGGGGTGCGGGTCGCTGGATGGCCAGCGCGAACAAGTCCGGACGGCGCCCGTCTCCAAAGCGGATTGCGTCTCCAAACCCTCGGTTGGTGATCAGCAGGGTCGGTGAGCCCGTGCGCTCGAGCAGTGCATTGGTGGCGGCCGTGGTCCCTCGCCTCACATCGACGGCGTCCTCGGCAAGCGCATGAAGCGTGGCGCGGTCGGTCGGGACCTTCTCGATCGTGACCTCACCGGAAGCGGCGACCCGAACGACGTCGGTGAACGTTCCGCCCTGGTCCATCCACACCCGGGACATGGGGGTTCACCCTACTCGGAATACGGCGTGATGCTGTACTCGTTGGAGACGTTTCCGTTTGCATCGCGCAGCCGCACCATCAGGCTGACGCTGCCATCGTTGGGATTCGCGTCAACCTGTTCGAGGAGGATGGTGACGTCGATCAGACCGGCCTCGGCATCATGGATGGCTTCGTTGCCATCGATCATGAACCACTGCTCGGGACTCATCACACCGGCCACCTCTGCGCTCATGCCCACTTGCCCACCGTCCACGTCGTTGTCTTCGTCGGTGTAGGTGATGCTGACCAGGATCTGCCACTGGCCTTCGGCGTTTTCATTCCAGAGGCCCTCGCCGCCGGTGATCGCCGGTGCCGAGCCGTAGGTCCCGGTGTCGTCCTCGCCCGGTTGGTCGCCGGTTCCGTTGGGCTGGTTGATCTCGTTGGCGATCCCGCCGCCGCCCATGCCGCCCGCCTCTTCTTCAGCGGTGCATGCAAGGTTCATCAGGGTGAGGGTTGCGAGGGCTAGCAAGCTCATGGGGTCTCCCGGTCATCAGGGGGGTGTCGTCGTCTCTCCGGACTATACAATGGATGCGAAGCGATGGTTCGCCCGAGGTGCAGTCACGATGAACAAGAACATTCTTGCGGTGCTTATCCCGTTTGCGGCCGTGGCAGGGTCGGTCATTGGTTTCGTGTGGTGGGACCGCGGGGCGCCGCCCGGATTCAACCCAACGCCGCATCCCGTGTCGGTCACCGACGTGACGCGCGCGCACCGCGGGGTCCAGATTCAGGGGACCGCTCAGTTCGTGGTCCGGTTGAACCAGACCATGCCCAACGGCGAGCGAATCTGGGTGTTTCCGCTCATGGAGCCGGGGGACACCTTGGGACGCGAGATCAAGGTCCTGGTGCGCTCGGCCAAGGGTCCCGACAAGTTGACAACCTTCGAGGACATGACCGTTGAAGGCCTCGCCCGTCCACCGGGCCGATTGGTCGACCCCAAGACGCGCGAAGTGTTCTTGGAGGGCGGGTACGCCTTCGCCGAAGGGTACGTGCTCGTTGAGTCGTTTTAGCGGCGGAGCACGGTGCAGCCCGCGTACCGGGCCACGTCCCCCAGCTCGCTTTCGATCCGCAGCAGCTGGTTGTACTTCGCCACCCGCTCGGAGCGGCACGGGGCGCCGGTCTTGATCTGGCCCGCGTTCGTGGCCACGGCCAGGTCGGCAATGGTGGTGTCTTCGGTTTCGCCGGAGCGGTGCGAGATCACGCAGCGGTAGCCGTTCTTGTGCGCCATTTCAATGGTGTCGAGGGTCTCGCTCAGGGTGCCGATTTGGTTCACCTTGATGAGCACCGCATTGGCCACGTTGGTCTCGATTCCCCGGCTGAGGCGCTCGACGTTGGTGACAAACAGGTCATCGCCGACAAGCTGGACGCGGTCGCCCATCGCCTGGGTGAGCGCGGCCCAGCCGTCCCAGTCGTTTTCGTCGAGCCCATCTTCGATGCTGAACAGGGGGAAGCGATCGGCCAGGCCGGTGTAGTACTCGACCATCTCGGCCGAGGTCTTGGTGCCTCCGTCGATGCTGTAGACGCCGTCCGAGTAGAACTCGCTTGCCGCGACGTCGAGGGCGAGCACCACGTCCTTGCGGAGCGCGTATCCCGCCTTCTCCACGGCCTCGGCCAGCAGTTCCAAGGCTTCCTCATTCGAGCCCAGGTTTGGCGCGAAGCCGCCTTCATCGCCCACGCTGGTCATCAGGCCCCGGGCTTTGATGACGCCCTTGAGCGTGTGGTAGATCTCGGTGCCGCACCGCAGGCCCTCGGCAAAGGTCGACGCCCCCACCGGGACGATCATGAACTCTTGGATGTCCACGTTGTTGTCCGCATGCGAACCGCCATTGAGGACGTTCATCATGGGCACGGGGGTGTCGCAGGCGCTGGTGCCGCCGATGTAGCGGTACAGGGGTTGGCCCAGCACGCGGGCGGCGGCGTTGGCCACGGCCATGGACACGCCCAGAATGGCGTTTGCCCCCAGTCGTCCCTTGTTTGGGGTTCCGTCCAGCTCGATCATGCGCTGGTCGATGCCCCGCTGGTCGAACACGTCGAGTCCGATCAGTTGCGGTGCAATCTCCCGTTCGATGTTGGCCAAGGCTTGGGAAACGCCCTTGCCTTTCCATTGACCCGCGTCGCCGTCGCGCAGTTCGACCGCTTCGTGTTCGCCGGTTGACGCACCCGATGGCACGGCGGCGCGCCCCACGATGCCCTCCTCGGTGGTCACTTCGACCTCGATGGTTGGGTTTCCCCGTGAGTCAAGAATCATGCGGCCGTGCACGTCGAATATCGCTGACATTACCCCTCCAGGGTGGAGCCGGCGGATTATCAATGGAATCCGCGCATTGCAAGGACGGAGTTTGAGGGATACCCAAACGCCCTCAAGGAGCGACCTCATGCACCGTTCAATCCTCTGCCTCGCGCTGTTTTCAGCGTCTGCTTCGGCCGCGACTCCCCTCGACAAGCACGCCGGTGTGATTGGTTCGGCTTCGCTGGATGGCGATCGGGTCGACGTTCCCCTGTTTCACGGCACCAATGGATCGCCGGTTCCCATGGTGTCGGTCACCATTGGCGACGGCGAGTACCTGATGGCCCTCCGCTCTTCGGGCTCCGGTGTGTGGGTGTCGGACCGGGTGGCAACCGATCAAGGGCTGACGGTGAAATCGGGCAACAAGCGGTTGCTGAACATCCGCGGAAAGAAAGGCCGCTACGGATTGGGCGGCGAGTCCAAGTTGGCAGCAGTGGATGCGCTGACCATCGGCGGGTTGACGCTGACCGACGTCGTGGTGTCCACCAAGGCACCGGACAGCATGCTCTCGAACGCCGAGACCAACCACCCCTGGAACGCCATGATGACGTCCCGGGGCAACGTGGACGGATCCATCGGGTTGGAGGGCCTGCCCGACGACGTCTCGTGGGCCATCATCCCGTCGACTGGGATTGTCAGTTTCTCCCTCGACGGGGCGAGCCTCATCGAAGGCGGCATGCAGCTGCCCGTGCAGCAGAACGCGTCCGAAGTGGTGCAGTACGCCACCCGCGATCGGGTGGTTTACCTCGCGGAAGAAGTCGTTGTGGATGCGGTCAGCGTCGGCGGCGTTCAGATGCCGGCCCGCTTGGAAGTGGGGATGACCGCGTCCGCTGTGATCCTGCCGGAAAAGTTGCCGGCGGAGCTTCGCCACCGACCGGGCACGCTGACGGCGGCCTACGTCGACATCCAAACGGGCGATGCCGCACTGGGCACGGTTCCGGTCACCGAATTCACGGCCATCAAGGGGCTGGAGCGCGCCAATGGCGCGTACATAGGGTCCGATGTGCTGGGAGGCTTTGACATCGCGATGGACCGCGCCGCCAAGATCGTCACGCTCAAGCCCACCGAAACGGTGAAGCGGACCAGCCCATTCGCGTTCTTGATTGCCCAGGCCCAGAAAGCGGTTCAGCCGGAAGTTGCCGACGATGGTGCGGCTTCGGAAGCAGACGACGGCTCGGCATCCGATGTGCCCGGATCCGCAAAGGCGTGGAACGCATTGGTCGCGCTCCACCGCGCGGATGGCGACTACGACGCTGCCCTCACTGCGGCGCTGAATGCATCGTCGTTTGACGAACGGGACTGCGCGGGATGGGCAACGGTGGGCCGGGCCCAGCTCGAAACCGGCGATCTCGACTCGGCCATCGCTGCCTACGAAAAAAGCGCCGAGCTCTACCATGCGTGGTACGCGCTCCCCCTCGACGAACGCACCGAGTTGGCCGAAGAAATCGGCGCACTGGATGCGGAAGAAAAAGCCGCTCATGAGCATGCGATTGCATCCCCCAGCTGCCACACGTCCGACGGCAAGGTCGCCGCACTGACCCTCGCAAAGGGCGATGTGCTCACCGTTGAGAAGCTGTATCGCGAGCGACTGGATCTCGACCCCGGGCTGGCCCTTGTGGCGGGGAATGCGCTCGTTGCGCAAGGCGAGCTGGCCAACGCCCAAGAGCCCCTGCGGCAAGCGATGAAGATGGACCGTGGGTACCGGTCGGCCACGCGCCTTGCCCTCGCCGCGGTGTACAGCGGACAGGGAGACTGGGAGTCGGCATCGGCGCTGTTCGACCGCGTGCTGGCCACCAACCAGGCGCTCCAGACGGTTCAGTTCTACCTCGATGCAGTGACGGCCGTAAAGGGCTCCGAAGCGGCGGCGACGGCAGCGCAGAACTTGGCTTCGGCGTACCCCGACTCGGCTGGAGCCGTGTACGGGTTGGGCTACGTCGCGAAGGCGGGCGGCTTTTCGATGAACGCGGATTCTGCCCGGGAGGCCGGCACGGCATGGTTTGAAGCGGCGTCCAAGCGCGCGCCTCAATCCGCGTCCATTGCCGGTGCACGGGCCCGGTGGCTCGCGATGTGGGAACCGTCTGCGGTGCAGACCAAGAAGGCCGTTCGGGCCGCCCTGACCAAAGACCCGCTGAACAAGGACGCGTTGCTGGCGGATGCTGCCGTGGCATCGGCGGCCGGTGATCAAGACAAGGCCGATGCGCTCACGTTGAAGGCGGCACAGCTTGGCGTCAACCACATCGGGTACACGACCTTGCTGTCGACGCTGCCTCAGTAAATGAACGCGTCGTTGCCGTCGGTGGTCGTGATCACCACGGCGGTGGCACCGAGGCGGTCCGAATCGATGGTCTCGTGGGCTTCTTCGATGCGATTCGCGTGGTCATCGTTGTAGGCAATGACGTGCAGAACTGCGTGGTCCCACCGATTGCTGTCCGCTGCGTTGGCTGAGCTGAGCTGGACGTCGAGCAGCTTGTCTTGGAGGAGCGTGA
>JAYZVA010000036.1:0-17520 GCA_036156175.1 Myxococcota bacterium | reverse complement strand
TATCGGCACATTTGGCGGCCATGGAAGGGGTTTCGCCAGAAGAACGCCGGGCCCTTTGTCCCCACCCGGTGCTCGTCTTGGGCGACATCCGGCGGGGGAGCCTGACCCGTAAACAGGGCGCGGATCGCTTCGGGACCCATTTGTACCGTTCGGTCAGTCAGTACGGCGACGCCGATGACGAGGGTGTGCAGTCAATCCGGGTGCTGCCCCTGTTCGCTGCGGGAACGGGCACCGAGAACGACTGGAGTCCGTGGTTCACGTTGGGCCGAACGACGGCGTCGGATGTGGTGGTCAACGACTACACCATCTCCAAGACCCACGCCCGACTCCGACCCAACCCGACATTCGATGCGGTGGTGGTGGAAGATCTCGGATCGACAAACGGGACGTGGGTGAGCGGCCGGCGCCTCCGCCCCGGGCAATCCGACACGTTGCAGAGCGGCGAGGAGCTGCGCTGCGGCCGGTTCGTCATGACGTTTTTTTCCGCCCCCGATTTTTTGCGCGCCTTGACCGGTGCGTAGCGGGCTGCACGCCCAATCGACCCCGTTCAATGGGGTCCGCTTTCTTCGGCGTGCCGGTGGTCAGTCGGCCTGCAGAATCGGCGCTTCCACCGCCGGATCGCGGGCCGCGTCGGGTTGCAACAGCGCCATCAGCGGCACGGCGATGGCTTCGCTGATCATTCGCGTGCCTTCTTCATTCAGGTGGCAACAGGCATCGATTCCAATCGCGGTCGGGTCTTCATTGGCGAACACCTCCGAGAAAACGACCTCGGCTATTCCGTGTTTCTGCGCCCACGAGCGGACGCTGCCATACCCCATGTTTTCCACGGGCCGACCGTCCGAGAATGGTGTTTTGAGGGAGGTGGCGTAGGCCAGAACCAGCTCAATGCCGTTGCCCTCGAGCCATACTCGAAAGGGTTCCAGGTCTTCTTTGACGAAATCACGCCATACGTCTTTGGACGAACGCGACGCGTGTTTCGCCAAGCCAGTGGACAGGTGCCGCCAGAGCGCGGAGGAACCAAACAACCAGCGATTCAAATCAGGCGAAACGCCCGGGTTGGGGAAGCCGTGTTCATCGGTTGCCATGCTCCCAAAGTTGTAGGCGACGCCCTTGATCATTTGAAGCCGGTTGGGGCTGTTGCCCCACAACTCCAACACCACCACCCGGGGCTTGCGTTCCGCCACCGCCTCGCGCAACACCGCCTCCTCATTGAAAAACGAGAAGCCGGGCTGGGACAGGTTGACCACGCACGCGTCGCGCTGCAGGCCGGTCGTCAACAGGTTCTGAAGGCGCGGACCCAGGGTGTCTTCCGGATCGAGTTTCACCCCAAAGAAGATGGAGTCCCCCACCAAATACACGTCTGGTCCGTTTTGTGACGTATCCAAACACTCCGCGTTCGCCACGCGTTCGTCGACGGGCGAGTTGAACTTCCAGACGGGCACATCGCCGATCATCCGGAGCGTGCGGTTGGACATTTGCATGACCCGTTGAACCCGGTCGAGGGGTTGGCGCTGGCAGTACAGCTCGAGGAGCAAGAGGCTTGCGCAAAACGCAGCGACCGACAACAGCAACCTTCGTGTCATTCATTTACCTGGGTCAATGGGACGGCAAGGGTCTAACGCATTTCACGGTCTGCCCGGATGAGTGCACCTGTCGGGAGTCCGCCGGGGGACCGGGCCCGCGTGCCGGGTGCGAGTCAGTCCACCCGGACGGAAAAGCCGTCCGTGCGCTCACCACTCACGTTGGTGCGCGTCACCCGCACGGTGCCATCTTCCACGACCAACTCCACGCACCCGTGGGTGCGCTCGGCGGCAACCCGGAGGTCGGATTCACCCGGCCGAGCCGCCTCAACTTCCGCGCGTTTCTCGTCCAGGTTGTAGGTCAGCGCGCCGCCGCCGCCGTCGGTCACGTAGTGAACGCCGTCCACCACAAACCGCTCGTAGCCGTGCACGTGACCGCACAGCACGATCCGGACGCCGTGGCGCAGGGCGAGCGCGTGCACGGAATCGCGCAGGGCGGTGTCGGACCGCCAATGCTTGGACAACGAGTAGGTCGGACGGTGGAAGGCGATGATGGGGATGAGACCGCTCGATGCGGCGCCGGCCAACTGGTCGTCCGCCCACGCGACCTGTTCGCTCTGGGGGTCGGCCAAGTCACCGGACTCGGAGTCCAGCATCAAGATGCGCACCGGACCGTACGTGACGGCATGCCAACGGGCATTGGTGTCGCCTTGTCCCGAGAACAACCGATCGTAGAGTTCCGTGGCCTCTTCGGGCGCGTCGAACTCGTGGTTGCCGATGCAGACGTGGAACGGCGCGGACCGCATCAGCGGCTGCATGAACGCGAAGAAGGAGTTCCAGGTGTCGGCCGGGTTGCTCTGGTACTGCATGTCGCCGCCGTGCAAGACGAGGTCGGGGTCCATGCCGGCAGCGAGCGCCGCGACGGCTTCACTGGTGGGGTACATCGTGTCCGCCACCCACGCGATTGTCACGGGCGCGGTCGGCAGGGGGTGGGGCCGCACGACGCCCGCGGATGGCGCAGTCGTCCGGATTTGCCACTCCACCGTTGCTCCCGGCTCGATGCCTTGAATGATCACGTCGTGGACCGTGTAGGCGCCCGGCAGGTCTTCGATGGTGGGGGCGTCCGCCCACCCCCAGGCCCAGCTCACGGTGCTGGTGCTGGATTCGGTGACCAGGTCGACCCGCTCGCCGGCCACGCGCACCACCACCGGTACGGGCACGTCCTCAAGGGTCTCGAATCGCAGACGAACCGTCCCGGGTTCCATGATGGTGAGCCATGGTCCTTTGGTGACGGTGGCGTCCGCGGGTGCCGGCAACGGAGTCGATTCGGGCAAGCCGGTGTCTGTGGCCTCGGTGCCGCACGCGATCAGTCCGGGAGGCGCGATGACGGCGCTGGCCGACAAAATCAGGAAGGCCCGGCGGTTCATCGTGCACCATCGATTGGCCGTCTCGCGGGGTTCGGGATCGGCCATAAGAGTGGAGGGAGCAGGTTCATTCCGAATTTGGTATCGCACGGGTCGGCGTCAGACGAATTTCAGCGCCGACCGGTCGGCGGCAAGTTCACTCAATTCCGTGTTCCGGGCATCGATTACTTGATATACGACAAGCGCGCGCCGAGGCGCGCTCGGAGGCATCAGCCATGGCCCAGCAGTGTGAGATCACCGATGATCTCGTTCCCTTCATTGCCCCCGTTCTCCAGCGCTCGCCGTTGCTGAAGAGCCTGAGCGAGAGCGGCATCGACAAAGTGGCCAAGTCGGTGAGCCTCATCAAATACGCAGAGGGAGAAACGGTGGTTGCCGAAGGGGCCGTCTCGGACTCGTTCTACATGGTGTTCAAGGGCGAGGTCGCCGTCATGACCAGCAGCTCGGAGGATGCCCGCGAAATCTGCCGGTTTGGTCCCGCAAAAACCTTTGGGGAAATCGGTCTGTTGTTGCAAGCGCGGCGAACGGCAACCGTCAACGCCATGGCGGGTGCGCAGTTGCTTCGCTTCAGCGGTCCGGTGTTTGACCGCTTGTACCAGATCGTTCCCGGGTTCGGCATGGCGATTTCTCGCAGCTTGGCGGCGCGACTGCGGGAGACCTCCAAGCTCCTGGAACACCCCCGGTTTGGAGCGGAGGGCGCCCTTCCATCGGCCGCTGTCATGGGGCTGGTGCCGCTGCCGTTCATCGAGCGCCACCGAGTGCTCCCGATGGAACGCATCGACAACCGCCTCACCGTTGGGTTTGTGGATGGGCCGGATTCCTCGGTGATCACCGCCTTGCAGACCATCCTCCCGGAGATGGACATCGCGGCGGTGAAGCTGCACCCCAGTCTGTTCGACCGAGCCTTGCGGTCGGCCGCTGGACCAAAGGGTTCCGCCGCGGACCGGTGAAGGCTCTGGCCCGCTGTGGGGATGCACGGTCCGTCAGGCTGGGCTGCCTTCGCCCTGGGTCGGGGCGCGTTGCAGCTCGGCGACTCGGTCCATCGCCTCCGCGATCGTGGCGCCCTCTTGCGAGCCGTCCGCGAGATTGAGCCGCTTCATCAGCGCATTGGCCTTGGTGAAATGCGGAGCCGGGTCATCGCCCAGTGCTGCGGCACAGATCGCATTGTAGGCGTGCACGGAGATGGTCCGGTCCCACGCCTGAAGGGCTTCGAGTTTGTCCAGCAAGTCATCGCTCAGCGCGAGGGCCGCGTGCCAATCATTGCGGCGGATGTGGAGTTTCATTTCCACCAACGTGACGAAGTGCTTGGTCATTGGCACGAGCTCGGGTTCGCCTTTCAGTTCGTCCACCATGGCGAGGGCTTCATCGAGGCGGTTCAACTGTTCCAGTGAGATGCACATGTTGACGCGGCAGTTGTGTCGCTGCTCCGTATTTCCTTGAAGTTCGTACATTCGGTCGGCCTCCTGCAGCTGAATCAGCGCTTGTTCATAGTTGCCCGAAGAGGCCGCCACCGTGCCGAGGGTTCCGACGAGGGAGGCTTCGCCGGGCAGGTCGCCCAGCTCTCGCGCGACGCGAAGCCCCGACCGGATCGACTCCTCGGCTTGGGCCCAGTCGCCCGCATCCATGTGCAGCCAAGCCATTCGGCGATGGCCTCGAACCGCACTGGACTTGTCGCCTTGCTCGTGTGCGATGGCTTGGGCCTGCTCGTAGCACTGCTTCGCTCGGGTCGTCTCGCCCACGTAGTGATGGTACTCGCCCAAATCTCCAAGGCACTTGCCCTCACTCACGCGATGACCCATGCGCTGAAAACCGCGCAGTGCGGCAAACAAGTCCGTCGAGGCTGCACGGGGCTCGCCCGCCTTCTGCGTCAGGTAGCCTCGGCAGTACAGCGCCCGTGGCAGATGGTGTTGGTCATCGGCCTCGGTGGCGATCCGGACGGCAGTCTCCGCAACGGTCAACCCCAACGCCAGCCGGTTCGTGCGGGACAAGATGAATGCGAGGGCGACGCGCGACTGGGTGGAGATGTCCGCCATGCCCGACGCGTCGGCCAGTTCAATGCATCGGCGAACCAGGGGTTCTGCGACATCCAACCCCTCGCGGTTCATCGCCAGCCGACACTGTTGCAGCAACACCCGAGGTTTGAGGGGTGCGCCCTCATCGAGTGCGAGGTTCGCGCGGCGCAGCATCTCGGTCACGCCATCGAATGGACCGGTGGTTTTCAGCAATGCGAGGGCAGCCAAACTCAACATCGCCGACAACTCGGCGTGATGATGGTTCATTGCCCACTCGAAACAATGCTGGATGTTCGGCACCTCAAGCTTGGCGATTCGTCGGTGAAGGACGCCGCTGCTCTTTCGCTGAAAGATCTGCGCTTCGGTGCCCATGGCTGAAAAATGTTGGGCCATTCGCAGCTGGGCATTGTCCAGCTCGTCTCGTTGTCCATGAGCCAGCGCAAACGACCTAACCAGTCGCGGTACGCTCAGTCTGCGGCAGGCGGCAAATGGGGTTCGGATTCGAAGGAGGTTCCGAGACCGAAGGCTTTGCAGCAACCCCATCAGCGGTGGGGCGTTCGGTTCAGCGAGCCGCACAACGGCTTCCGCCGCCTCGACGTCGAAGCCGGACACAAACAATGCGCATTGCGCCAAGACGGCTCGTTCGGCTTCGGTCAGCAACGACCAAGACCATGCGAGCGACGCTTGAACCGATGACTGAGCCTGCGAGCCGCGCATGGCTGTGTCCAAGATTCCCATCAGGGTGGGGCCCACCGAATTGGCATCGGTGTTCACGGATTGAACCAAGCGGCGGTACAGTTGCGCCGGTGCCAGCAACTCAAGCTGGGTGGCGGCCAACTCAAGCGACAAGGGGTGTCCTTCGAGGAGGCGAGCAATGGCTTCGAATGCCTCGGTGTCCGCGTGGGGCTCACCGGTGAGGTCGATGGTTCGGCCCGCGGTTTGCATGAGCAGGGCAACCGACGCCCGCAAGTCCAGTTCTCCGACGCTCAAGATGCGTTCCCAGCGCGCGTTGAATTCTTCGCGGGTGGTGACCAGGACGCGGAGTGCGGGCACACGCTCGAGAAGCCCCACGATGGATGGGGCGAGGACTGCCCGGGCTTCTTCGGCATTGTCGAAAATGATCAAGCAACCATTCCTTGAATTCAGATGCCGGGCGATCTCGGTCAGCGGCTCGTTGGAGTCGAGGTACAGGCCCAGTGCGGCCCCCAACGCGCGCTGCAGGTCACTCTCAACGCGCACAGCAGACGCGTCGATCCGCCAGATTCCCCCCGTCCATCGGTCGGATTGTCGGTGGCCAAACTCGAGTGCAAGGCGGCTCTTCCCGATTCCACCCAGCCCCACGACGCTCAGCACACGGGCGTCGGCCGATTCCGCCCACGCCGACATGTGCTCGAGCTCGTCGGTGCGACCAACGAACGGACCTCGACTCAGTGGGAGGTTGCCCCGCATCTGCATGGCACTGGGATGGACGGGTTTCACCCGTGTTGCGGATTGGCTCCTGCGCACCACGCGCAGCGCGGCCTGCATCTCTGATGCATTCGAGTACCGCTCGGACGCGGTGAACGAGCTGGCTTTCTCCAGAAAGATGCGCAGGGCTTCAGGCAGGTCGCGAAACGCGTCGTTTTGTTGCTCGCGGACATACAGGTTCTGAGGCGGGCGGCCGGTGAGCAGAACGTAGAGGGTGGCGCCGACCGAGTACAGATCCGATGCCTCCGTCACCAATGTTGCGCTCGTTCGTTGTTCCGGAGCCATGAAGGCCGGCGTGCCCATCACGGCTCCGGTTCGGGTCTGAAACGCAGCGCGTTCGGATGCACGGGCGATGCCGAAGTCGGTGAGCTTGGGCGTGCCCGTGTCGGTGAGCAAGATGTTGGCCGGCTTGATGTCTCGATGGACCAACCCCGATGCATGAATGTTGATCAGCCCAGACAACACGCCATCGATGATGTCGAAGGCCCGCTCGAAGTCCAGCGAGGTGTTCCGTTCGAGCAAGGCTTGAACGGATCCACCGCTGACGAATTCCATGGCGATGAAGGGTTGAGAGCCGGCGCCGTAATCGTCCACCTCCACCACATTGGGGTGGTGAAGCCGCATCATGGCGTGGGCTTCTGCTTGGAAACGACTCAGCACGTTTCCTTTTTTCAAGTGCTCGGGGGCCAGCAGTTTGAGTGCAACGGTGCGGCTGAACAGGAGGTCCGTGGCCCGATACACCGTCGCCATTCCGCCCGTTCCCAACACCCCGTCGAGCCGGTACCGTTCGTTCACCGTTTGTCCAACGAGGGCCATCGCCCGACATCATAGGCCCGTCCGAGGGTGGTGTCGCGGATCGCTCGGGCCGCTCGCCGTCGGTCAACCCGGTTTCGACGGTGTTCGCATCGGGCGGGCGACTGCGGGAAGGATTTGCTGCGCGCGAGGAAAGCGGCTCAAGCCTTGGGTTTTCACGGTCGGGTGTCCAAGCGCGGGAGGGTTGGCCCCCGGATTGACCTCGAACGGGCGCGATCATCCAACGGTATGCATGCGGTCGGGGCGCGGGCGGGGGTGTGCAGAGCAGCAGCGGTCTGCCACCAACCAATGGCGACAGGGTTTCGGCATGTGCCGGCCGATCCGATTACTGCAGGTACGCAGAGGCGACGCGATGAACACCCCTGATACGTTCCGCTTTCACAACGCCCGGGTCTTCGCGGGCTCCATGAGCGACTTGGTGCAGTGCCTGCGGGATCGCCTCGATGAGCCCGCGGATCGCCCCACCACGTTCATCGCCACCCCCAATCCGGAGATGTACGTCAACAGCGTGTTCGATCGGGATTTTCGCTCGATCCTGCAGAGTACTTCGTTCAACATGGTTGACGGCATGGGGCTTCACGCCATGCTCAAGCTGTTTGGCTACCGCTCGTCGCGGTTGACCGGCACGGGACTGGTGGAAGAACTCCTTGCCCAAAACGTGGGCAGCATGTACCTGCTGGGCGGCGTCCCCGGGAACATGGATGTGATGCGACGCAAGTACCCCCAGGTCAACTTTGTTGGGGGATTCGAAGGCATCATCAACGAGGACAACGCCGCCGAGCTGGCCCGCGAAATCGACGCGCTCGCGCCCGACTTCTTGCTCGTGGCCTTGGGCGCGCCCAAGCAAGAACGCTGGATTCGAGCCAACGTCGAGCGCATTCCCAACGTGAAGGTGGCCATCGGCATAGGCGGTGCGCTCGATTATTGCTCGGGCAATGTTCGCCGCGCACCGAAGCGCGTGCAGGGGCTCGGGCTTGAGTGGTTGTTCCGCCTGGCGCTTCAGCCGGAGCGGTACCGTCGCATTGTGAAGGCGGTGGCTGTCTTCCCGGTGATGTTTTTGAGCATCGAGGGTTCGTTGCTCGTGGTCCGAAACCTGCGGCGACCCTGAGCGACGGCGGCCGTGCCTCCAAAATGGCAGGCCCCGCGCCGTCACATGAACGTCACCAAGAGGGTCTTTGCCCCTCCCGAACGGGCCCTATATTCGCGGCGCGCACCCACCGAGGGGAGCGGATCAACAGGGGTTTTTCATGCTTTCATCCGACCTGTCACCCATGGCCATGGCCTTCGTTGCGATCTGCGGTTCATCCGCTCCCGAGTCGACCGACTCATCGGGCTACAGCTGCAGTGACTACAACGTCATGATTCGGGTCGAGTTCATCATCGGAGACGACTGCGCCTACGACGAAGAGTGCAGCCAGGTCATTCCGGTCGATGACACCTGTCCCACGGCCGACCGATTGCTGAGCAGCGAGTTTGACAGCGAGTATCTGCGCGACCTCATCGATGACGCCGAAGCGGACGGGTGCACCGTGCAGTACCCCGGCGACCGGGGCGACTGCGATCCAGACGCCATTCCGGTGTGCGAAGTCGGCCAGTGCATCTGGATGTGAGGGCTTCCGTTCCCACGGTGTGGTAGGGTCGCGGACCCAAAGCACCGAGCGGAATGAAAGAAGACCTTCAAGGATTCGCGCGCCTGATTCGCTCGAACGCTGACTTTCGCCGGCTGTGGATCAGTCACATGATCTCCATGATGGGGGACTGGCTGAGCTACATCGCCGTGAGCGTGATCTCGGTGCAACAGGGGGGCGGTGCCTTCGCAGTCGGCATGGTGATGTTCGTCCACTCGATTCCACTTGCCTTGATGACCCCCATTTCCGGCCCGCTCGCCGACCGGCTGGACCGCAAGGCGTTGTTGGTGGGTGCGTACCTCGGCGCCTTTGTGCTGACGGTGGGGATGTGGGGCGCGGCAACAATGGGGTCGGTGGTCGTGCTCCAAGGGGTGTTGTTTCTGCGGGTCTGCGTCTCGGGCCTTGGCATCACGGCCCGCTCTGCTGCGATTCCCGCCCTCGTGGGTCGCGAACACCTCCGACTGGCGAATGCGCTGCTTGGCCTCACGTGGTCGGTGATGTTTACGCTGGGGCTGGCGCTGGGCGGGTTTGCCAGCGAGGTGTTGAGCCCGAGCGGCGCCATTGTGCTCGATGCCATGACCTTTCTGCTCGCGGCGTCGGTGGCCCTCGGCCTGCCGAGTCTGAAGCCCGAGGTGGGTGCTGAGGGGCCACCGCGTCCCGGCGTTGCCGACATGCTGACGGCGTGGCGCTACGTGAAGGCCCGCCCCCGGCTCTTGTCAACGGTGCTCGCCAAGACGCCCAACACGATCGCCAACGGCGGTGCCTGGGTAACCCTCAATCTGGTGGCCGGAGAGCGGTTGAGTTTCACCACCTTGCCGATTGCCATTGGCATCATGCAGTGCGTTCGGGCCATCGGAAGCGGGGTGGGCCCGATGTTGCCCGCCTCCATCATTCCAAGAAACCCGCTCATCGGCACCGGGGTGTCCTTTGTTGGCGTGGCGGTGCTGGCCGGGTTTGAGTCCGTCGCTCTTTCCGTTGTGGGGTTGGCCCTGTGGGGAATTGGCATGGGCCACAACTGGGTCATATCCGCCGCCAACCTCCAAGCCGCCACGCCGGACAATTTGCTCGGTCGGGTCACCTCTCTCGATTTTTTCTTGTTTTCCGTTGGCGGTGCGTTTGCCGCGCTCACTGCCGGACTGTTGTGCGATCGGTTCGCCGACCCCGCAGTGGGGACGTGGTTCGCCACTGCGCTTGGCGTGGTGATCTGGGCCTACTGCTGGTCCTTGTCTCGCATGGGTCCCTCAGACGAGGCCCGTCAGCCATGAGGGCATCGAACAGGAGCAGCGTGCCAAGGGCGGTGGTTCTCACCCCCATCGCACCATTGGTCGACGGTGTCCGGCCCGCGTCGGCATCGCTGTCGATTGTGGTGCGATGGTGTGGATGGTACCGTCGGGTCATGATCGGCTCGTGGTTCGAGAACTTCCGCAAGCGCGCTGCCATCGGAGTTGTTTTGTGCTTCTGAGTCAGACCTTGATCGGCATCGCATACCCGCAGTCGTTGCCGCCTGGACTGGACGGTCTGGTGAACGCGACCCTCTCGGATCGGTTGCTCGAGGACTTCAAGTTTGGCGTGGTGCTGTCGTTTGACGGAAGACCGACGCGACTCGCAATCAGCGACGAGGGCGAGCCCGGCGAGTGGCTTGCTTGGATACGCTCGCACTGGGGCGAGCGCGCCGTCGAGTTCGCAAACTCGGGTCCGGTTGGGTGCCGTCGGATGATCGATACCGATGGGGTCCAAGCCCGGATTTTTCTGGACGACCTGCAGGACCACGGGTCCGAAGAGATGTGTCGAATTCTATCGCTCCCGGATGGCACGGTCAGTCGATACACGCGCCACGAACAGGCACCGCTTGGACGAATGCCCCCGGGAGTTCGTCGGACGGCCGAGCGCCTGACGGGCGGTGTCTGGGGGCTGCTGTGGACCGATCAAGCGTGCACGGGGGCGTTGTGGATCAGCGAGAGCCGGTGGCGCGGCGATGTTCATCGCACGACTTCGATGGTCGAGACCGTCTTCACACCGCCCAAAGAGTGGTACCGCTGCCGCGATGCGCTGGCCCAACACGGCTGGGTGATGTACCCCGACGCCGTTGAGCTGGGCGCCAACGGCGAGGTGGATGTGACGCTGGGGTGGGTTCGAGGGTCCTAAGCGAGGGTCGGGCAAAGCGGGCAGCCGTGCACGGCACCGCAGTCCAGCGACGCGTCTACGCCGTGCGAGCGGCCTGCATGTATCGGATGAAGCTCTGGAAAATCTTGCCCACTTCGAGGTTGTTGGCCGTGACTTTTTCCGAATAGGTGGAATCCAACAGCACGTCGTGTTCCGGCGCATCCATCCACAACCGGTCGAAGTTTTGGTGGTCGTCCAACCACCCAAGAACGAGCTCGTCTGCAGGCCGGCCGCGAACCAAGAACGCGTTGCCGGCGTGAATGCTCCCGTCGTAGTCCACCGTGATCTCACCGTTTAGTCGCATGGGCATCGGTCGGTGTTCCAGGTTCACCAAAGCGATCGGGTCGCCAACCCGCCATCGTTCTTTCAGGAACTCGCCAACCTTCATCAACTCTTCGGCGAACACCTTCAGCTCGGCGGTCTTCCACATGTACCCGAGGCCGAAGTTGATTTGGATGCGCTTCCAGCCTTGGTCCGCGATGTGCATGAAGTTGTGGGCCAGTTTGGGGGCCATGTCGGGAGGCACAACCATGATCACTTCGTGGAACAACCCGCTGGCTTGAATGAAGTCCGCTTTGGGTGAAATGCCGTTGGCGTAGGAGTCTTCTCCGGCGACGAGCGCCTTCCGAGAGCGATTCATGGTGTCCGCATCGCCGTCCAACGAGAGCTCGAGCTTCACCGGATACTGAGAAAGCCACTGCACCCGATCCTCGTGCAAGCTCCAGCCGTTGGACGAGACAATGAACGACAGGTCGACGCCGGTCCGTTTGGCTTGGTCGTGGGCGTAGGCGATGCACGCTTTGACCGTGTCCCATTCAAGCAGCGCCTCGCCGCCGAAGAACTGGAGAAGAATCCGCTTCCGGTGGGTTGTCAGCAGACGGTCGATGGCTTTGCGGGCGGTGTCGCCGTCCATGACGCGTCCATCTTGTTTGGGGATGAAGCAATACTTGCAACGCAGCTCGCATTGCCACGTGGGGATCAGCACCATTCGCATGGTGCCGGTCGCCATGTAGCGCTGAAAAGCAATCTTCCAGTCACGGGCTTTTCCGAGTGCGGACTCCGTGATGGCGAAGGCGATTTGCTCTTGCGCTTGAAGCTGGGGAGAGTCGTTCACTGACCGCAGTTCCTTCAGTTCCTTCAAGCGCGCAAACAACAGCCGGCGCGGCAGGTCGTCGAGTTGACGCAACAGGACCGCCGCACGCTGCCGTTCGTCGGGGTCGGTCAATGCTTCGGCATGGGCCGTCCAGATCTCGTGCAGCCGGACCAAGCTCTCCGTGTAAGCCGCGCCCCCCTGGAAGAAGTCGCCGTCGACGGCGGCCTTCACCCACGGGTCGGTGGGCAGGTCGTGGTCCACTCGGGGGTAGTCGTATTCGGGGTACCCTTCGACCGCTTCTTCGCCCCGCAGTTTGTGAACGTGACCGACGCCCTTTCGAATGTGTCGTCGGTGGGTGGCGGCAGGGAAATAGCTCACGAGGTGTCGCACGGGTGGAAACCGAACGTGAAAGTGGGTCGGGTGGCGAATCTTCAACCGGACGAGTTCGGTGAGGCCCTCCAAGAGGTCCTCCGCCGAGGTCTCGCTGTTCGATTGAATGAAATACGCATCGACGTGAATGCCTCTGGCCGTCAGGCCGTCCACCGCTGCCCGGATGTGCGGCACGCGGTAGCCCTTGCCGAGTCGAATGAGCTCGCGGTCGGAAAACGTCTCGACGCCGATCTGCAGGTAGGCGCTCCAGTTCCTGGACTCGTGGTCGTGGATGAAGTCACGAACGGGAATGTTTCGGTAGAAGTCGGCGAAACACTCGGGCCGGATGGCGTCGCACAGCGCGGGATCGAGCACCGGCTGAAGTGCACCGTCTTCGTGAAGGCACAAGTCCGCCACCGACACTTGGACGCTCGACAATCGGAACGGGGTCTCGAGGATGTCGTTGAAAAACTGTGCCGCCCGAGGCTTGTCGCAGGCGAAGTCATCGTCGGCGATGTGCAAGCGGTACGCGGTGTGCGGTATTTGGTCGCCAAACAGTTCTTGGTACCGGTCGGCGTACCGAGACAGAAGCTCCAACACGCTCTCGGTGCTGCGCGCTTGGTAGCTCTCGCGGCCGATGATGTTGCAGAACGTGCATTTGTGGATGCACCCTCGGGAGGTGGAAATTTCCAATCCATGAATGAGATGCCGCGCGGCGACAAATCCCAGGTCCAGTGTGACGGCGTCCAGATCTTCCACCTTCGGCGTTCGGTCCGCCCGCCCCGAAACCAATGCCCGGCGCTCGCCAACCGACTCTCGGACGATCAGGCCGTCCATCATCGAAAAGGCATGCAGTTGGGCGTCGCTCAGCGGCTCATCGACGGTTTGTTGGCCGGCAATTCGAACGAGGTGGGGCAAAAAGTATTCTCCGGCACCCCTGCATATGTAGGTCACTTCGGGCAGGTGAGCGGCGACGTGTTCGGGGGTCAAGGTGGGCATGACGCCACCGACCGCGATGCGCGCGCGACAGCCCGTCTCTCGGATGCCACGGATCAACTGCAGCGCCCCTTCCCAATAGCCCTCAAGCAGGGTGATGCAGATCAGGTGAATCGGTTCATCGCGAATCAAATCGCCCAAGTCATCGAGGCCCTGCACGGGTCGGTCGTCGCCGACGATGGGCATCTTTACTTGCGCAAACAAGAAATCCACATCGACGCCGTCCACTTCGCGGAGGGCACTGGCCATGTGCAAGACCCCCTGGCTGATCTCGGCCTCGTTGTGCTCCATCTCCGAGCTCATGATGGATTCAAAGAAGAGCACCCGAGATTTCGCGGTGGATGGCACGGGCTCCACGCGCGGTTTCGGGAGGGTGGCGTCGGCGAACGCGGGTTTGAGGGCGCAGGAGAGGTGCTGGAGTGATGGGTTGGTCCGCAACCACGCTTGGCCAAAGGTCAGGTCATCGGTGCGCCATCGAGGCGGGTCGGACCCTTCGTTCACATCAACCCAAACGGTCTCGTCCGTTAAGCCCGGTGGCATCGACTCACCGCTGGCGTAGGCGACTCGAAGGAGTCCCGCCCAGGGGAGGTCTCTGGGGCCCGTCACGACGAACCGCCCTCGGGCTCCGTGGAGCTTCCGGGTGAGCGTTCGCCCGTCCTCGGCGCTCACAGTCTTGGTGGCCGCGGGCAACTCGCCGGGGCGGGGCTCGATCACATAGTACCAACCCTGTTCGACGGCGGCGCTTTCCTTGGACAACGATGGGAGGCGCGCGACTTGAGACATAAACAGGCCTTTCAGGGCGTCAGCGGTAGGGGGCCAACGACAAGTCTTAGCCCATTATCGCACAGGTACTCACGCCTTTCCCTTCTTTCCACCACCGTGGGAAGGGGCAAGGCGAGGCCCACCGATGCGTTCAAGTGTGCGTTCGCGGGTTCCGGACCGAAGCTGCGAGCTTCGGCCTTCGACACCGGCTCAGCCGGAGGGCAGTTGGAGCGGGTCGAAGGTGTAGCGGGTGGGAACAAAGTTGTGGGCTTTGAACATCGCCTGGGTCTCGGGCTTGGCCAGCCATGCGCCCAGCTTTGCTTTGTCCACATCGAAGAACAACTCCACGAGGTGCGTGTCGTCGATCTTTCCAAATGCGCAGCGGGAGAGGTCGCACCACTCGGCGAACTCAGGCTTGACTCGGCAGTAATCTTGATAAAACGCGTCGGTGTTGTCGCAGGTGGCAGTGAGCATCAGGTTCATGGCAGTCTCCGATTGACGGAGGGAACTAACGCCATCCCCACCCAGCGCAATGCGCAGTGACCCGCGGCGTGCACGACGCTTCGGAAGGGACCCGGTCGCAGTCAGTACAACCGCATGTGGGGGCTGGCGTGCTCGGATGCATCCTTCGTCTGGTTGCCCCAAGAGTCTGCGGGGACATCGTCGGCCTTGAACGCGGTGCCCGCCCGTCCCACCAGGCGGTCGCTTGGCCAGCCCGCAGTGGTCAAGTTCTCGACCACCCATGCGGATGTGGCCCGATTGGTCGCGGCCGTGGGGTGCATTTTGTCAAGGAATGCGGCATCGAGGGGCCGGGCTGATCCGGATTCGCGGGCTGCGTTCACCACGGAAGCAGTGGGCGTTGCCGCGTCGATCACTGGGAGGCCATGGTGAGCGGCGACCGCACGCATGACGGTGAAGTAGATGTCCCACGAGAACCGCTCTCCGACCCGCTTCTCGCGAAGCATGTCGCGGTTCACGGGCGCGATGAACGCAACGCCGGTGCCGCGCTCTGCCGCGCTGCGCACCATCGCATCCAGGTTGGCCGCGTATCGTTGCACATCGACCCGGCGGACGCGCTCTTCGGGCCACGCGCTTTCTTGGGTCCACGTGATCAACGTCGCGCCCGTTCCGCCGGCGAGCCGGTCGAGACCGCCCGCCAACAGCCGCATCAAGTGCGAACGGGCCATTGGATTGGCGTGGTAGTGCTTTGCTGTGCGGATCAAGTCCTTGTCCCGAAACAAATCCCAGTTGTTGTCGCTCCACAGGTTGCCCACGATCAGCAGCGTGGGGTCCAGGTCCCATCCGGCTTCGTCAAGCCACACGCGGGTTTGCTCGGTCGAGTAGCCGAGCATGGCGCCGTTGATCACGTCGCCTTCGATCCCCGCCTCTGTGAATCGCTGTGCGAGCTGCGCCGCCAGCGTGTCCTCGTCGGCGACGCCGTGACCAAAGAACGTTGAATCCCCCACGATCACCACCCGCTCACCGCCTTGGCGTGCGCCCGCAGGTGCCGGCTCACGAATTCCGCTTGCGGCGATCGTGGCGGTTGGGCCCGCGTTGCGGTTCGTCCCGATTGCCATGGTCCACAGGCGGGTGGGGTGCCCCACCAGCAGCGATCCCCGCTCGGCCTGGCGAAGCACCGGGGCCACGGGTCCCACGATCCGCGCGCCCACTTCAAGGATGGCCAGCACCAGTGCCGCCATGACCGCGGCCATGGCGGTCTTCCGGCGGTTTTGTCGAACGGGCGATGCCATGACTCAGTGTACCGAACGCGGTGTACACCGACTGCGCCCCGCGAGCGGCCGAGGCTCAGACGATGGTGCGGGTCTCGGTCTCGACGCGGGTCTTGAAGTCGCCCGACTGGTTGGTTCGGACGAAGGCTTCGACGGCGTCGATGGTGCCGACGATGTCGACGTGAGTGGGGTACTGGGCGTGAACGTTGCCCGACCCGCCTTGGTAACCAAAGACCTCGCCGCCCTTGATTTCATCGCCCTTGGCGATGCCGTCGGCCACCGACTCGAGGTGGTGAACGGCGATCCGGAGTCCGGAGTCCAGGTACTCCATCACCACGAAGCAGCCGTAGCGGCCCGACCCGGCCGGCGTGTACTGCACGTCCAAAATTTTGGAGTCGATGGGTGCATACAGGGGGAGGCCTTGGGCGGTGCCGTCGATGGGCCGGCCGCGTTCATCGAGGCGCTCAAACGTGAAGTCGTAGGCCTGAAGGTCGGCGTTCTTTTCGTTGCGAATGTTGTTTGCCGCCCACCCCGTGGATCGGTCCGAGTGGTGCGCCAGGAAGTTCTGCCGGGTCCATTCGCCGTCTTGATCGAGCAGCCGCGACTCGACACCCGCGACCGGGTGCGCCCTTCCAGTGGTGAAGGCGGCATAGTCGTCACGTTGGCTGGATTGCGTCTCCCACGCGGTTGCCGTGACGGTTCGCTCGGCGAGCTGCTGCTGCATTCGGTACTGCAGTTCCGCGTTGCCGAGGCCCGTATGGGGGCGTGGCGCCTGCTGCACGGGCGCGCTCAAGTTCGGCTGATTCCGTTGGGATCGTCTGCGGTTGTAAGAAGACACGTGCACCCTCAAGGCATGTTGTAGTCACGCCCAGCGGCAAATCAACCGAATAGTGAAACCGGGGCATCGTGGGCCACCAGGCAAACGAGGCGGGAACCCGAGATTCCGGTCCTTGCCCCGCATGGACACGGTGGTGGTCCGATGCGCAGCGGCCGTGCAGGTTGTGTCCTGCACGGCCGACACGCATCCGGGTGCCGATGCGATTCAGCTCCGGCTATCGAACACCAGTGTGGGCATGGGCGGCGGCGGTGCGCTCGCATCCAAGCCATGGACCTCCTTGGCGAAGGCGGCAAACTCCGGCGGCATGCTGGCCATGATCTGACCAAAGCCGGCGGCCGGGTCGTCGCCTTCGTAGGTCAGGATCACAAAATCACCGTGCGGGGTTTCTTGCAGAAAGGTGCGCTCGTGAACGCCCGCGTTCTCGCGCGTTGCGGAGAAGGCCGGGTCTTGCTTGACTTGGTCGATCATTGCTCGCCACATGTCTTTCTTGCCGGGAAGGATGGGCATGCACATTGCCATGAGTGCCATGGGGTACCTCGGGTTCGTTGGGGTGGGTGGGGCGAGCCGCGGAGAGTGCGGCTCGGGCGCGATGCTACAAAAACACGAAGCGCCTGTCAGGGGAAAGCCGAGGTTTTTTTCCAGTACGAGACCGGGTGGGCAGTGGTTCGCGAGTCCAACTCATCGCCACTGCTGGTCATTGCGTGGACC
>JAYZVA010000035.1:0-5840 GCA_036156175.1 Myxococcota bacterium | reverse complement strand
CGGTTCCACCGCTTGCGTCGCGGTAGCCGTCGTTGTCGAGATCGGCAAAGCACGCATCGCCGCCGTCGCAGTCTTGGTCGATGCCGTCCACCACAATCTCGGGGGCACCCGGGTAGATGGTCGCTTCGGCATCGTTGCAGTCCACAATGTCGCTGGCCACGGCCTCGCCCGGGTCATCGCAGTCGGCGTCGGCCGACATCATGAGCGAAGAAGCAATGCCCGGCACGCCGTCGCCGTCGCCGTCGGTGTAGCACAGCTCCGTGCCGTCGCAATCGCCGTCGATGCCATCCGCCGCGATCTCTTCGGCACCCGGGTAGACCTCGGCGTTGCTGTCATCGCAGTCGCCCGTGGGGTCGCCGAGCTTGGCTTCGCCGGGGTCAGAGCAGTCGGTGTCGTCGGAAATGACGGTCACGCCGCCATCGGCCGCATAGCCGTCAAGATCGGCATCCGACAAGCACGTCTCTTTGCCGTCGCAGTTCAGGTCCACTTCATCGCCGGCCGTCTCGGGCGCACCCGGGTTCACCAGCGGATCGGAGTCGTCGCAGTCCGTCGCCGGAACCGTCACGCCCGCCTCACCCGGGTCGGTGCAGTCGAAGTCTGCCGACACGACCGTGGTGCCGTCGGCGGCGGCATAGCCATCGCCATCGGCATCGGCGTAGCAATCGTCGCCGCCGTCGCAGTTCTGATCAATGCCATCGAGCACAATGTCGCGGGCCGACGGGTTCACCGTGGCGTCTAGATCGTTGCAGTCGGTGGCCGGCTCGGACGCGCTGCCTTCGCCGGAATCGGCGCAGTCCATGTCCGCCGAGATGATGGTGAGCCCGCTCATCTCGCGGTAGCCGTCGTCGTCGGAATCCACGTAGCAGAGCTCGCCGCCGTTGCAGTCTTCGTCTTGGCCGTTGGCCGGCGTCTCGGTCGCATCCGGGCTCACGCTCGGGTTCGTGTCGTCGCAGTCCGTGGCCGGGGCATCGGCCGTCGCTTCGCCCGGATCGTCGCAGTCCATGTCGACTGACTCGATGGTCCCGCCCGAAGAGGAGCGGTAGCCGTCGCCGTCGAGGTCGGCGAAACACAGGTCCGCGCCGTTGCAGTCCTGGTCGATGCCGTCGCCGGGGAGTTCCGTTCCGCCGGGACGGGCGAGAGCCGTGGTGTCGTCGCAGTCGGTTTGAGGGGCATCCGCACCTGCTTCACCGGGGTCGTCGCAATCGGCGTCGTCCGAGGCCACTGTCGCACCTGAAGCATCGGCGTAGCCGTCGCCATCGAGGTCCGCGTAGCAGGTCTCCGTCCCGTTGCAGTCGTTGTCGATGCCGTCGCCAACGATCTCGACCGCACCCGGGTACACCGTCGCATCCGCGTCGTCGCAGTCCTCGGATTCGAGGAATCCGTCCACATCGTAGTCCGCTTCGTAGCCGTATCGAATCCAGATTCGTCCAAGTTCGGATGACCAGTCCGGATTGCCCATGGCCAAGTCGGTGTACCCATCGCCATCGAAGTCGCCGACGGACTGAAGGTGTGCCGTTGTGGCCCATAGACGCATCTCACCCGACTCCGAACCCATCTTGATCTGTTCGCCAATGCGGATGTCATCGAAGCCATCTTCGTTGATATCTCCGATGACCTCTAAGTCCGTTCGACTCCAGCGCTGGTCCGCCACACCCGTGATGCCGGAAGCATCGCCGTGATACACCCGGGCTTCGCCAGTGTCGCCTGCCATGTAGATGTCGCCGTAGCCATCGCCGTTGATGTCACCTAGAGCATACAGCCGAGTCCCTAAGTTTTCTGAACCATACTCGCCATATTGACCATGACTTGCTGTAGTCGATATGCCGTCTTCGCTGCCCTCAAAAACATACACCTTACCAGCATCCGTGCTGCCATCATCATTGTTGGGTGCACCCACAATCACATCGGCGTGACCATCGCCATTGATATCCGATACCGCCACTGACTCGCCAAATCGGTCGCCGGCCACTTCACCGAACAAGGTAGCCGAAATGTATGTAGGTAAAAATGACGACGTACCCATGTAGACAACAATTTTTCCAGCATCACCACCAGTCGTGTCATCGGTAGGGATGCCGACGACTAGGTCATCTTTGCCGTCACCATTTAGGTCGCCCGCACCGAATCGATAGGTATAGAGACCCAAATTTTCGCCGTCGCCCTCACCATGGATAGTCGTAACAGCCGAACCGCTGAGTCCGATCGATGAACCCGGAAACAATCGCAGCGAGCCTGCATCCGTACCTCCATCATCATCGCGAGGTATACCAACCAACAGGTCCCTATGGCCATCACCATTGAAATCGCCTGAAGTGATTAAACTCCGGCCGAAGTGATCTGACGAACCGTCACCGCGCATTGTTGCGAAGTGATCGGTATCCAAGCCACCCTCACGACCGTTATAGATAAACGCTCTTCCGCCTTCGTTACTACATTCTGCGTTGTTAATCACATGGGTCGTGTCGCTGTGCGTCGTTGGACAATCCAACAACCAGCGGTATGACGACACGACCATCTCATCCGTGCCATCACCGTTGGTATCGGTGATCCCCCTAACCGTTGCGCCATACCGGAAGTCCATACTTCCCTTGGCACATTCGTCGGTTAGATCCGACTTTCTAAAGTTGCCAACTACACCTGCATGACCGACTGACAATGTTCCACAACTCGAGGTAGTGGTGAGGGTGTTCTGAATTTCCGTCGACGTTGTCGTGTACCAAGGGTCTACGGTGATCGGATAGACCGCCTCAAGGTCGTCAACGCGGACCATCAAGCCCGCATCCGATGGCTCCATCCACAACTCCAGCGCACGGCCCTCAGCGTCCCACGCTTCCAAGCCCGTCACGTTCCACGTCGTTCCACGGTCCGATTCAATCCACGCTCGCTGGGCACTCAAACTGACCTCAACACTCGCTGCATCCACAGCCAACTCAAAGCCCAGAAGCTCATCGCCATCGGGCCGGCCCGCAATCGTCCACCCGTGCTCCATGCCCCGGGTTCCGCCATCAAACCACTCGATCAAAACGCCGCGCTCGGCTTCCACCAAGTCCACGCCACCAAAGGCTTCGTCCTTCTCGCCGGTGAGCAGGCTCTCGGCCACCGGGTTCAGCTGGCCACCGCGGCCCCACTTGCTCAGCTGAATCGAGATGCCTTCGGGGTCTTCGGAGGTGTGAAGTTGAAGGCGGTCGGGGCTAACGTGGGCAATGAAGTCGTGGGCATTCAGACGGAAGCTGCCATCGGCCAGCTGGGCGAAGGCCCGCGGGGCCATGGAGTCGGCGATGTTCCCGCGAAGCTGGACCTTGAAGCCGCGTTCGGGGGAATAGACGGGGTCACCCTGCTCGAGCGGCATGTTCACCGCCCGAATCTGCGCCAAGGCATTGAGCATGCCCGAGTCGCCGATCTCGGCGGTGGTGCTCGATGTGCACCCCGCCAGCAACGAAACCAACCCAAATGAACCCAAAACTTGTGCGCGCATGACCACCTCCGTCGAGCCGCGAGACGCGAGGCTACCACAGGTTCAAGCGCCCAAAATGAGATTTTGGTGCGCTCCAAGAAACTGAATTCACTGCCCGGTGGTTAAGGCCCCTCATGAACTGGACCCGCCTCGGACCGCCCCTGTGGTTCGCCGCCCTCGCCGCGGCGATCACGGTCCTTGCGTGGTGGGCCGACGAACCGGTGATTCTGGGCTTGTGGGAAGCCCTCGACGTAACGGGCAGCGTGTGGTCGCACTGGTGGACCGCCGATGCCTTGGGCCGCTTCGCCAACCCCTTTGTGGGCACCCACAGCTACCTGCCCGTGGGGCTGAGTCCCGTGCTGCAGTACAACCTGCTTGACGCCGCGATTCACGCCCCCTTGATTGGGCTGTTTGGGCCGCACACGGGCTACAACGCCGCCGTGGCCGTGGCCTTGTTTGCCACCGGGTGGTCGGCCTTTGGACTGGCACGGGCCACCGGCCAGAGCGTGGGCGCCAGCGTGCTGGCCGGCACGCTCGTGCAAGGGTCAAGCATTGTGTTGCTCGAAGCCCACGAAGGCCGCATCTCGCAGGTGACCCTCGTGTTTTTCTTGCTGGCGCTCCGCGAAGCGGCGGTGCTGCTGGGTCGCGGACCCACCACGGCGCGCGGGGCCCGACTCGGGCTGTGGTCGGCGGCCGCTGCGCTTGTGTACTGGTACCACGGCTTTGCTTTGCTGCTCGCCTTTGGGGCCTTGGCGTGGGCCCACCGCCGCGCCATCGACGCCACGTGGCTCCGACCCATCGGTGCCGCCGCCGCGGTGGGTGCGGCCTTCACCGTACCCTTTGCCATCGAGCTCATGGCCGAGTGGCAGTCGCTGCCCGGCGTCACGCGGCTCACCGACATCGATGCGCCGACGCTGGACATGGACAGCCGCAAGAGCGGCACCACCGTGGCCATCGAGAACAGCCGGTGGCCCTTGTGGCCCTTCGTGCGCAACAAGACGGCCCAGTACGGCCACGAGCTCAGCGTGGTGGCCATCGCGCTGTGCGCCGTTGCGGTTCGGGCGCGAACGCGCGCCGCAAGCGGTTGGCTCGGCGTGGCGGTCATCGGGTGGGTGCTGGCCATGGGCCCCGTGCTGCAGGGGTGGGGAACGGTCACTGCCATCCCATTGCCCTTTGGTGTGCTTCAAGACTTCGTGCCCACCTTCAGCCGCATGTGGTGGCCCCAGCGCTTCGAGGTGCTGACCGTCGTTGGCGTGGCGATGGCCGCGGGGATGGGCCTCGATGCGTGGCTCAAAGACCGCAGCCGCCGCCGGCTGTGGGTGGCCGCCGCCGTCGCCTTGTGCGTGGTCGACGCCCCCCTGCGCAGCGGCCTTGGCCCCATCGCCATCACCCCCACGCCCCCAACGAACCCGCCGCTGTACGAAGGCATCGAGGGCCCGATTCTGACCGTCCCCGTGATGCCCGGCGTGGCCGAAGCCATGCGCCTGCAGTGGAACCAGACCGTCCACGGCCTGCCCACCCAAAACGGCGACGGCGAGCACATTCCGAGCCACCGGCCCCCGGGGTTCACCGCCTTCATGGAATCAAACGGCTTGATCACCGCCTTGGATGCCCTGCACACCACGGGCTCCGTCGACGCCGTGGTGCCGCCCAGCGCCATCGACGCGCTCATCGCGGGCGGGTTTCGGTACGCCGTGGCCGACCCGGCCGTCTTTGGCTCGCGGGGCCGGGAACGCGCCGCCGCCCACGGCGAGGTGTTCACCGCGGTGTGGGGCGACCCCATCCAGCGCCACCGAGGCGGCGGGGTGTGGGCCATTGCTCCCATTGAAGAACCGGCCGTCGTTCGCACCCGCCTTCGCAGCGGGCGCGAACGAATGAGGCGCTAAGCCGCCCGGCGCCGCCGGAGGCCCACGAGCCCGAGCATGGCCACCGCCCACCCGAGGGTGCCGCCGCTGGCGGAACCGGCGGTGCTGCAGCCGCCCTTGTCTTCGCTGGCGGGCGCGTCCAGCTCAACCGTCACCTCGATCGGGATGTCCGAGTCGTCGCCGGCATCGTCGCCGGCGTCTTCATCGTCGTCGCCCGACGGTTCGGCCGTGTCGTCCGAGGCCACGTCATCGCCGCCCGGGTCCACGCCGTCGCAGTCTTGATCGAGGCCGTCGCCCGGGATCTCTTCGGCACCGGGGTTCACACTCGCCAGGCTGTCGTCGCAGTCGACGAGCGGCTCATCCACCGTGGCTTCGCCGTCATCGGCGCAATCCGAGTCGATGGACTGCACCACCTCGGTGGTGCGGTAGCCGTCGCCGTCCGCATCGACGTAGCACTCCTCAACCCCGTTGCAGTCGCCGTCGACTTCGTCGCCCACAAGCTCAACCGCCAAGGGGTTCAC
>JAYZVA010000034.1:0-12107 GCA_036156175.1 Myxococcota bacterium | reverse complement strand
ACATTGAGGACCCGAACGACGGCGTCGTGGGCGATTTTTCCGAGTGCCAAGATGGCACTCGAACGATGGACCTCGTCAACGAGCCATCGCTCACCGCACCGCCGAATCTCCGCGATTGTGGGCTTGTTTTGCGGGGGCAAGCACTTCACAGCGTTCGAGATCCGGATGCCCACTGGGTGACCCTGCGCGTCCACACAGGCCCGTGCTCGCAGTCGGTTCAGGAGCCAATCGGCGGAGCGATCACCGACAAAGGGTTTCCCCGTGCGGTTGGCTCCCGTCCGTCCCGGGGCGAGGCCGAGCACGAGCAGCGGTGCGTCAACGGGGCCCAAGGCTGGCACCGGGGCGTTGTGCCAGTCGGGGTGTTTCTGGTCGATGCGCGCGAGGTGCCGAACGAGGCGCCGGCATGCCCGGCATTCACTCAGGGCGGTCATTGCAGCGCGCCGCCGCAGCTCGATCCAGCCCCGGCTGTGCATCCCAGGCAATGGGCGCCGGTCGCGATGGGTTGGGCTTCGATCGCGCCAAAGGTTTCGATTTCCCAAAGGGTCTTCGGGGTGCCTTGGTCGCGAAGATCCAGCATTTGATTGAAGTCGCAAGCGTACAACGAACCGTCGAAGCCAATGCTGATCAGGTCGCGGCACATCACGGCATCAACGGCCGCTGGGTTGAAGCTGGTCTGGAGCAGTCCCAGGTACGCCTCGAGCTGTCCTTCCCGGCTCAGGTCGGCTTTGAATCGGGCGATCGGCATGTTGGTGATGGTGAACAGTTGGTTGAAGCGGATTCCGTAGTCGCTTTCCAGGCGGGCCTTGTAATCGGCTTCCAGATCATCCTGATTCGGCGGCAGGAACGGGCCCAGCGGGTTGTACACCAGGTTCAAGACCCGCGAACCGCCTGGAGCGCCGTAGCCGAGGGCGTTGAGGCGTTGCAGCGCGGCGATGCTCTGCTGAAACGTGCCGCTTCCCCGCTGGCGATCGACGTTGTCGGGTCCATAGCAGGGTAGCGAGGCGACGACTTCGACGTCATGGTTGGCCAAAAACTCCGCGGTGTCCCGATGGTCCGGCAGCATCAGTACCGTGAGGTTGCATCGGTCGATGATGCGGTGCCCCAGGCGATGGACTGCCCGCACCAGATGCCGAAACCTCGGGTGAAGTTCAGGGGCACCACCGGTGATGTCTACTGTGTCAACGCAGTCGCTGTGTTCGAGGACCGTCAACAGGCGGTCCATCGTTTGGTTGTCCATCGCTTCGGTGCGGGTGGGGCCGGCACCGACGTGACAATGACGGCAGGTTTGATTGCACCGTTTCCCCAGATTGATCTGCACCGTCGCGGGGCTGCGCCGGCGAAGCGGCGCAATGCCGTGGGCAGTCAACATGCGTTCGAATGCGTTGTTCAGCGCAGTGTCCAAGGAGTTGTCCGATGCCGCGCTGGGCGGGGGGGCGCCCCGAAGCGCAACGACTGAAGGTCAAGCGTTTGCGGAGCGTAACCGGGTCTTGCGACGGGGGAAGACCTACACCCCAAACACAATGTTGCCGCCGAGTCCACGGCCCGTCCGACAGGCCCGATTGGCCCGTTCGAGCATGGCATTCAAGTCGTCGCCCTTCTCATTCGATGCGCAGCCGACCCGGACCGTCAGCCGAAACCGCCCCTGGGTGGACTGGAAGCACATTTTTTCGATGATGGTTCGGATTCGTTCGCCGACGGCATGGGCATCCTCCTCTACGGCGAGTGGGAGCAAGGCCACGAAGCGATCGGCACCCTCCCGTGCGGCAACATCGTCCCAGCGCAAGGCGCGCTCGATGGCGGTATGGATTGCGGTCAACACAGCATCACCGCAGTCGCGCCCGAGCGCTTCATTGACCTTGTGGAACCCATCGACGTCGATGAAAAGCAAGCTGACGGGGTCGTTGTCTTCGACCCAGTCGAACGCCATGCCCAAGCACCGCATGTTGGCCCCGCCCGTCACTTCATCGCGCAGCGCCGCCTGACGGAGGCGGCCAAGCTCTTGGTCTTGAAATGCGATCTGGTCGCGGAGCCGTGCTTCGGTGTCGGAGGGGCCGGGAACGGCCGCTCGGGATTGGACAATGCGGAAGTTGAGCGCGCTCATGTTGCCTCCAAGCGTGTCCGGGGATCGGATCGCCTGCCAAAATCATGAGCGCGCGCCCAGAAAATGCTCCACTGGACGTGCGATTGGGGGCAACGAGCGCACGCCCGGCGCGCTAAGCCAACGCTTCGGCAATGGCCGCGTAGTCGGGCTCTGCTCCCAAATGAGGGCCAAACCATTGGTATGTGATCGTGCCCTCTTCATTCACGATGAACACGCACCGGTTCGCCGCCACATATCCGTCCATGCCCGCGAAGTTTTCGAATGCGATCCCGTAGGCATCCACTGCAATCCGGTTGTAGTCGCTCAGAACCGGAAAGTTCAGGGCGTTTTGTTCCGTGAAGACGCCATTGGCGTAGGGAGAGTCGACGCAGACTGCGAGGACCGTGGCCCCCAGAGAGTTGAAGCCTGCGAGTCCATCGCGGAGCGCGCACATTTCTGCGGTGCACACCCCCGTGAACGCGCCAGGGAAGAATGCCAGGACCACCTTTTGGCCTCGGTACGAGCTGAGCGAGACCGGTGACCGACTCGGGTCAAGCAGGGTGAAGTCTGGTGCAGTGGTTCCAACAAGGCTCATGGTCGCTCCCGGTTCGTGGTGAGGAGTGAGGTTAACTGCGTCCACCGCTTGAATGCACGCCATTCGTTGCAATCGGCCGCGCATCCAACCGCCTCCTGCGAACGCCAATCCACCCAACCGCGATCAGGGCGACCCAGTCGGCGGGTCTTGGTGCGCCACTCTGGGCGCACGCGGTGGATGCCGCGTTTCGACCGTCTCGAATGGTCAGCTCCGCGCCCGACAAGATGCGATCGTTGGTGTCGACATTGACGCCCCTCGTGCCCAGCGGCGCTGCGCGATCGATGACGATGTCGGCGTCAAATCCCGTGGTTCGGGCTCGAATCGCTTCCACAAAGACCCCCGGCCCGAAATCGACCGCCTGCACGGCCTCCACGGCGATCGACGTTCCCAGGTCCACGAACACGGTCAACCGAGCGCCTTGGCGGGCGACGCTGGGCCGGACCGCGATGACACGGGGCGCGTCTCCCTCGGCCAGAACGGTGAGGGGCCCACCCAGGGGGATTGGCCCGCGCTGGGTTTGAAGCGTGAGTTCGATGGGTCCCGGCGCAGCATCGGGGTCGATGGCGACCAATGCGATCGCTCGATGCGCATCGATGATCGCCAAGGGGCCGGGTGTCGCTCCGTCGTTGGCCGTCAATTCATCGGATGCAGCGAGGTAGAGGTGAGTGCCTTCGATCGTGACGCGGATCCGATCGCCTGGCCACGCGCGGTCCGGGAGGGGCGGTTGTGCGACGGGGTAGGCGACATCGACGTGAAGAGGCTCGGAGGGGTCGCCCTCTGCGGGCCCTGCATCGGTGGTGAAGACCCCGCGGACCTGGAGCGATTGGGTTCCGTCCACGAGCGGGACGTCCGCGCGGAGCGTTGTGCTGCTGGCGATGGCGAGGCCGTCGCGTTCGATGTCGTATCGGATGGGGGTGAAATCGCCGTCTGCGGGCGCGTCCCATCGCACCACAGCCGATTGGGCGGCGAGGCGGTTGCTGTTCCCGAGATGGTCCATCCGCACGTTTGTGGGTGGCGGCAGGGCAACGCGGAACTGCTCTGTGTCAACGGGGGGATACACGGCAGTATTGATTCCGTCGGTCGCAGAAACCCACCAAGTGACGTCCGTGCCGCTGGCTTGGCCATCGATTGTGCCCTCGTAGCGTTCGCCGTCGCTGGAGTTCATGGTGCGTCGAATTGGAGGGGCGCCATTTTCGGACCACCAGAGCGACACGTCGGCAATCCCGGTGTCATCGATCACGCGGACCGTGACGGGGAACTCCGCATTGATTGCGGTGCTGTCCTCCAGCTCGCTGACCTCGAGAAACAGGGGCGGCACCGCGTCGCCGTCGTACAGTTCCACAGCGTCAACCGACCAGCCGGGAAAGCTGACGGCAATGTCTGACGCGAACACAAGATGAATGGCCGTGTCGGGATCGGCCCCGCTCAAGTCGAACCAGCTGGTGACCAAGCCATCGCTGAATCCACTGAAGCCCACCGAGCTTGGGTATCCATACACGGGCTCAATGATGCGCAGTTCACCGTCGACGGCGGCCTCCACCCATCCGGCATCGAACAGCGAGATCGGATCGATCGCGTACCAGTGACGGATGGCGAGCACCGGTTCTGGCACCCCGGTAAGGTCGACTGAGTTCAACACCAGTTCGTCCCGTGCGTCGTTTCGATGGTTTCCATCAAGCTGGGTCGCCCAGCCAAAGCGGCCGGCACCGTCCGGTCTGTCTGCATCGGCGAAGGCGCCCCATTCCCACTGAAGCGCGGACGTGACTGAGCCCCCATCCAGTCCGTCTTCAAAGTCCCACGACGCGATGGGGGTGGCATGCACCGTTGCTGCAATGAGCCACACCATCATGGCTCCATCACGGTGTACCGGATCCGAATCAAGGCCCCTCGCTGTGGGGGGCGTTCAAACACCAAGGCAGGGCCGCCGGGATCGATGTGCCAGCCGGTCGCCGTCCGAACGCCGTCGACCCAGACGGCAGTGCCGTTCGCGGTCGGGGTGCCTTGGAGCGCAAACCTCGTCTCAAGCGGCGCACTCAATTCCGCGACACGGCTGGCGATGGACGCGAGATCGGGGTTGCAGATGGATTGCACGCTGCCCCCGGTTCGTTGGGCGACGTCGATGTACCTCCTTCCGGGGAGGGCCCGACCCGCTTGCCCAATGCAGCCGCTGGATTGCGGGCCAACGATGGCCGAACAAACGGCTGGAAATCCGGTTGTTTCCGAATGGTGAGCGAGTTCATCGACGAACGTGTCTGCGGGATCGCTGTCCATTCGCTCATCGCTGCCGTCGTCCTCATCGGAAACAACCACAACGTGGAGCGCCGCGTTGGGCCGCCGAAAGCCGCGGTTTTCATCGTCGAGCCGCTCCGGGTGCAGGGCTGCGAGGGCGACGGAGAGTCCGGCGCCTTCTGCACTCTTGGCCAAGTCGACATCGAACAAATCAGCAAAGTCATCGCTCGCGGTCGGCATGGAGGGCGTGACCACCCAGGGGTTTCCGAACAGCACCCCGAACTCGTCGTCGTTTGTTTCCGTGGCAACCAGCGCCATGTGCCAAGACACTTCCTGCTCATCGAGGGCATCCAGAAACTCACTCGAGTTTGCCCTCAAGTGGGCGAGTTCTTCCGCCATGGAGGCGGTGTTGTCCAATACCCACAGAATGTCCACCCGGGGCAACGGGTTGGGAACAAAGGTCTCCTCGATCACGGCGCCGGGTGCGAGCGTGTCGTCGGTGTCCTCGATCGAAAATTCTGTGCATCCTGCGAACGCGGCCATGCACATGAGTCGGACTATTGGCGCTCGCGGGGCAACCATCGCCAAGCCTCCACGTGGTTGACCATCTCCGCATCCCGCGCCACCCGCTTCATCCGAATGCGGCGGAAATCCCATTCGTTTGTGATGCGGTACTCCCCGCTGAGCTGGATGGCCGCACCGGAAAACGCGGGAAACCCGGTCCGCTCGAACGCCACCCGTCGGTACATGGGTTCGTTCAACGGGACGGACATCATGTAAACGACGCCGTCCAGCACGCGCACCCGACCTCGCTCGTACTGGATTTCGCGACCCCTCACTGCGTCCAGAACCCGAACCCGTTGCCGTTCGCCCAGTTGTTCGATCAGGTCCGCACGCACTGCGTCGAACTGCTGGCCACACAGGTGTCGGATGTCGACATGCACCTCGGGCGGCTTGACGTAGGCCTCGACGGGTTCTGGCTGGTCGTTTTCAACGTCCGAGGGGGGCGGGGCCGCGAGGAGTGGACCCTCGGGAATCCCACTCAGGACCGGGTCGGGTGGGTCGCAAGCGAGGAGGACGCGAAGCAGCAACAGAGCGTTCATGTCTGGATTGTATTCGGCGATTGGTTAGTTCGCCCGCATGGTTGTCAACGTCCTGTATTTTGCGTCGCTTCGGGAACGCGCCGGATGCGCGAATCAGACCCTCCAGCTTCCGCGAGGCGCAACGGTTGCAGATGCCTTTGCACTGGGGCTTCCCCGCGATGTTGCGTCGGCGGGTGGCGTGTTGTTTGCCGTCAATCAAGCGTATGTTCAGGCAGACCATGTGCTGTTCGACGGCGATGAAGTTGCCTTCATACCCCCCCTTGGGGGTGGGTGATGCATGCAATCGTGACCGAGCCGATTGATGCGTCCCGGGTGGCCGCTGCGGTGCGCAGGGCGGAAGCAGGGGCCGTCATTGTGTTCGAAGGCTTGACTCGAAACCATCACAATGGACGGTCTGTGCTTCGTCTTGAGTACGAGTCGTATGCCGCGATGGCCGAGTCGGAGATGGCCGCCATTGCTGAGCGCATTCGGCTGCGCTGGCCCGAGGTTCGGGTCGCGATGGTCCATCGGGTCGGCGTCGTGCCCGTTGGTGAGGCCAGCGTTGTCATCGCCGTGAGTGCACCCCATCGCGCCGAGGCCTACGCTGCGAGCCGAACGGCCATTGACGAGCTGAAGGACCGGGTGCCGGTCTGGAAAAAAGAGGTGTACACCGACGGCGAAGCGTGGATTGCCAACAAGGAGGCTTCATCATGAAACGACCAGCCGATGGGCCCTTCCGCTTTCGCGGCAAGCGTCCCGATGAATATCCGCTGCCGGACCTCAATCCTCACATGAAGTTGCACTATCAGATGGTGCCGCCGGTGGTGGTGGCCGAGGAAGCACCAGGATTGAAGGGTCGTTGGGGGGATGCATTCCCTCATCCAGACCAACCGCTGCACCTCGAGATTGGACCGGGCAATGGGTTTTATTTGGCCGGCATGGCGCAACGGCACCCCAATCTCAACTGGGTGGGGGTGGAAATTCGGTACAAGCGGGTTGTCCTCGTCGCCAAAAAGATCCAGGCGGCTTCGGCGTCGAATGCGCGCATTGCCCGTTACGACGCCTGGCAGCTGGATGATCTGTTTGCGTCCGGCGAGCTGGCTGGGATTCACATCAACTTCCCCGATCCGTGGAAACGCGAGGTCAACGCAAAGCACCGGCTGGTGAACGCCGACTTGGTGGCTTGGGCGGCGTCGGTGCTGAAGCCGGGTGGTGAGGTTCGAATCAAATCCGACCACCGCCCGAACGTGGCGCGTTTCGTCGACGCCGCCGTTGACCACCCGTTTTCATTGGTGGGGTTCATGGACGACATTCAGTGCAATGGCGCGCCGTGGCCAGACGACCTGGTCACCAACTATCAGTCGAAGTTCATCGCTCGCGACGAGCCGATCTACGCGGCAATGTTGCGGCGCGACGACGCCTGACCAAGACCAGCGGGCCCGCGAGGATCAACCACGGTGCCAGCGGTCCCGGGCGCGGGCCCGATGCGCAGCCGCACCGACGGACGACCATCCAATACCCTTCGGCCGTGAACGGATCGGTGCGCATGCGGTACTCGACGAGGTTGGTCAAGTTGTCGCCATCGGGGTCTTCGAGTGCGTCGTTGCGTGCGGTATCGAGGCCATGGCGTCGTTCCCATCGGTCGGCCATCGCGTCGTGGTCGTGGTCGTCTGGAAGAACGAACAACAGTTCCGTAATGGGGTCTGTGTTGGCCGCCACGGTCAACTGTTCTGCCATCAGCGGGTCGACTTCGTTGGGGAGGTGCACCGATACGTGGCCGGGATCGGAGGGGCACACTGGGTCGGTTTGGACGCGGATGTTCCATTGGCCGTAGGGGATTCCGGCTGCGATGAAGTCCCCGTCTCGATTGGTGCTCTCAACGAACAGCCCACCGGGTTCGGATTCGCCGGTGTCGTCGTCCATCCGCTCGCTGATTACCACCGATGCGCCGCGAATCGGTTGACCCCATTCGTCCACCACGGTGCCGTGCACCGTGTGCGCTTTGCCGAGGGGAATGGGAACCGGACCGTTTGTGCTTTCCGGTGCAACAATAACCGACTGAATGGCCCCATCTTCGTCCCGAAGCCAGTCATCGGCGTGTCCCGCTGCGGAGCCGTAGACGTACACGCTGTAGGTTCCGCCGTGCAGGCCCGAAAACTCGGCCGTGCCGTCCGCTCGGGTCTGTTCGCCCCGCCCGACAGTCCGGTCGTCGTTGTACAAGACGACGCTGAGCCCGTGAAGCGAACCGTCGGAAAGCGGCGCATCGCCGCTGAGCTGCACCGTGAGCGTTGATTCGAGGGGCATCGCGATGTTCACGTCTGGTTCGTGGTGCCCCTCTTCGGGCAAGTCGATGAAGCGTTCGGGCCGGTCGGAATCGCCCAAATAGGTGACTGCAAGCTCTGCGGCAGTCGCCCAGGCGGTCATGCTCCCGATGGGGATTCCGGTCGCGATGAAGGTGCCGTCGGCATCCGTAGTGACCTGGGTGACTTGTCCCGTCGAGTACACCCGAACGCGCGCCGCACCGACGGGTCCGCTCGGTGAGGACACGGTTCCCGTCACCGAAGCGCCGCTGAGCAGAATCCACGGCTCGAGGGGCGGTGAATCGGCGGGGTTCACAGGCGGTGACTCCGTTTGCTCGGTCGTTCCGCCCCACCATTGGACGGGAAACCCCGAGATTGCGGCTTGGATGCGCCACTGCTCGCCGTGTTGAAGACCACCAATGACGAACGCCCCATTGGCGTTGCTCCAGGCGTCTCTTCGGGCATTGGAGGTGATGGACTCGGCCCGCACCCGTGCGCCGACGACCCCATCGCCGTTGGCATCCAAGAGCACCCCTTCGACCGACGCGCCCTCGACCAGTTCCATGTCGAGGTGGACAGCTTCACCGCCCACCTCGACGCGTGCACCGTCGCAATGGGTGAGTGCGTTTGGGAAGTACTGTGGCGTGTGCGGGTCGCCATCCGCCGGGGTGACACGAACCCGGTACACCCCGCTGGGGATCAGGTCGAAGCGGGCGAGCCCTTCGTCGTCGGTGGTCGCCCGAATTGCTTCGAGTTGAGCGTTGATCGCGAGGACTTCTGCGGCCGGTATGGCGGTTCCTGTGGCTCCCGAGACGCCCACCGTTAATGTCGCGGCAGCCGCACGCCCCAGCCAAGCAACCAGTACGCTGCCTACCACGAGCCGTCCTCGGCGACTGCATCCGCATGCGCAATGAGGCGTTGCAGCATTTGGTGTGCCCGCTCCTGTTGGTCTGCGGCCACGTTCAGGGCCGCCGCTCGCCAGCCCAGCTTGACCGCGGTGAGTGCCGCGCTGGTTCCGGACTGAGGGGGCAGTCCCAGATCATTCGCCGCCGTGCGGAACCAGTCATCCGCGGCGCGCGCCCGGACCCACCCTTCTTCGGTGACCAGCGACAGCGGGTTGACGCTCGGGTTCAGGCACACGATTCGTGTGGTCTTTTTGACGATCCGATGGGAGTGGTTCAGCAGCAGCGTTGAGAGGCCATCTTGGGTGCTGGGATCGCCGGCCACCAGTGCCCATACGACTCGAAGGTGGGTCGGTGTCTCGTGGTGGGTCACGCCGTGCTCCCAGACCAATCGGGCCGGGTTCTCTTCCGGTGTCACGAGGCCCAAGCCGGAGCGAATGCGCATCGAAATCGTGGCGACCAGCAGAGCGGTGGCGACCGCGATGGTGGGCACGGGGCCCCACAAGGGCACCCCAGCAAGCGAGACGATGCCGAGCAAGCACCCGACAATCGGCGCCACCATCCATCGAGACGGTCGAAATGGCAGCGAGACAGTGGGGACCAATGGCGCGGTCACCAACAGGCTCGGACGCTCTGGTTCATCAAAGTCCGAAGGTTTGGGCCACACCACGATGGTGTGGTCGATGCCGCGGATGACGAGGCGGCGCACCCATCCTTGCCCACCGTCTGAGTCGGTCGTCGCGCTCAACAGGATCGCCAAAAGCCCGACGCTGGCTTCGATGGGCCAGAGCAATCCAGCCACGCACCCAATGGCGCCGAGTGCGCCAGTCAGCATCACGGTGCTGTCGTTGCTCCGGTGCGCGACGACGCCGTTGATGTCCACCGCATGGCCGGCGTGGGCCAACCGTTGCGCGGCGGACAATGGGTCTGCGGGGCGGTCGGGGTTTGCGTCGATCGGGGGCATAGGCCCACAGCTTACTCCGGGCGGTTGGGTTTCGGCTTGCTTCGGAACCATTTGGGACACTACGATTGCGCAGACCATGCGGGGAATGAAGGCGATGCGGTTTCGAGGACAAGAGTGGACGGGGGCCGGGGTCAAGGTTGCGATCGTGGACTCCGGAGTGGATGCGATGGACCCGCGACTGGCGGGAGTCTCCGTGTCGGGCTGGAACATCAAACTGAACGCGACCGGCCACGCCATGATTGGACCCGATTGGGCCGATCTGAATGGGCACGGCACGGATGTGGCGGCGTCGGTGTTGGCGGTCGCCCCTGATGTGGAGATCGTGAGCGTGCGCATCATGGACGGAGCTCTGCGAACAACGGCTGACTTGATGGCTGCGGGCATCGAGACCGCGTTTCGAAACGGTGCTCGGATCATCAACTTGTCGATGGGGACGCCCAATATGGGCAAGGCGCTGCTCTTGCGGGACACCATCGCTTTGGCGCGCGAGTCCGGTGCGGTGGTGTTGGCGGCGGCCCATCCGCGCGGGGAGCGTGCGTACCCGGCAGATTTGCCGGAAACGTTGGGGGTGGCCAGTCATCCCGACTGCGGTCACGGGCGGATGTTTTATTTCGATCCGCGTCGATTCGGTGGCGCAGAGTGGGGAACGTTGACCGACAAGTTTCTGGCGCGGGGCTACCTTGAGCGGGCCGGGAGTGCAGCGGATTACATCGGGTCCGAAATTGCGACCGCACACGTGGCGGGCGTTGTGGCCTGTTTGGCGCAGGCGATGAGCGGATCGTCACCCGAACGCCTGATCGATGCGTTGAAAGGCCGTTCCCTTCGGCCCATGCCCGAGCTGGGGTACGCTTAGTGGTGAGTGTTTGGGTGGTGCTCGCCGGTGTGGCGGTTGCCGAAGCGGGGCCGGTCGACATTCACGGGTTCGGCGCCGCATCGATGGGCCGGGGCTCTGGCGGTGTCGCCGTGGCAGATGGCGGCATGACGGTGTTTCGGAACCCGGCGCTGCTGCACGAACTGGAATGGGCGGAAGCGACCGTGGGCTACGCGGTCAACCGCAGTTCGTTTCCCGCACCGCCCGCTCTGCAATGGGACACCAATCGCGACGGGCTTTTGAACGGAGATGATGAACCCCTTCGCTTGGGTGCCGAGCGTACCCGAGCGGATGGCGCCATGGTGAGCATGGCGCGCAACGTGGGTGGTCGCGTGGGAATTGCCTTGAACGCCTTCATGCCCGCGGGTCGATTCCTGCGTCTTCGAACAACGGAACCGGCGCTGCCCGCCTGGATCATGCACGGGAATCGAACGCAGCGGTTGGAGCTCGCGGTGGGATTGGGTGCCGAGGTGTACCGGGGCGTGAGTGTTGGTGTGTCCACCGAGTTGGTGGGCCACGCCAAATACCGGATCAACGGGACGATTGACATCGCGGCCGGTGCCGCGGATGACGGCGATGGCACTGCGGAAGACCTTGTGGAGCACGTTCGCGTTGACGTTCACGACATGACGCTCGATCTGATGTCGCGGTTTGTGCCCATGATCGGCATCTACTGGGATGTGGAAGCGTTGGTTCCGGCCCTGAAGGGGAGCCGCATTGCCGCGACGTGGCGGGGGTCCGGTGGGGTGCCGGTTGACGCCGATATCGACCTGCAGATCAACGGGACGGTCACCGAAATCGGCGATTTGGATTCCATGAGCTTGGCGCTCGTACTTCCTGTGGAGCTCAGCATCTTCGATCATTTTGTGCCCCAGCGCTGGAGTGTGGGCTGGTCGCATCAGCACCAAGACGCGGTGCGTGGATACGTTGACGTTCACGCCACGCGGTGGTCGGCAATGCGGGTCAACGTTGCCCATTTGAGTGAAGCGGAGATCCGCAGTCAGCTGTTCGCTCTCGACGACGATTTGCTGGTGGATGCGAACGAGTACTCGGTGCAGTTTGACGACACCCTGAGCGTGCACGC
>JAYZVA010000033.1:0-17444 GCA_036156175.1 Myxococcota bacterium | reverse complement strand
GATGGCGGTGCGGCTCGGAGCGGTATCGCGCTTCTAACGGTTTGCCGCGAACCACTCGATGGTTCGCGCGAGGCCGTCTTCAAACGAGACCCGCGGCGCCCACCCGAGTGCCTGCTGGGCGCGCCCGATGTCGGGCCTGCGGCGGGTAGGATCGTCCACGGGGAGGGGACGGTGGACCACGCCGCCCGGGTTTTTGGTGATGCGGTTGACGCGTTCGGCCAGATCGAGGATGGTGCGCTCAACGGGATTTCCAAGGTTGCAAGGCTCCAGCAGATCGCTCTCCATCAGGCGCAAAAATCCCTCAATGAGGTCGTCGACGTAGCAAAAACTCCGGGTCTGGCCCCCATCGCCAAAAACGGTCAGGGGTTGACGATTGAGCGCCTGCGACACGAACGCGGGAACCACGCGACCATCGTTCACGCGCATTCGCGGACCGTACGTGTTGAAGATTCGGGCGATTCGGACCTCGCACGACCGGTACCGTGAAAACGCCATCGCCAGTGCTTCAGCATAGCGTTTGGCCTCATCGTAAACGCTCCGAGGGCCGACGGGATTCACATTGCCCCAGTAGTCTTCCACCTGCGGATGGACCAATGGGTCGCCGTACACCTCACTCGTGGAGGCAAGCAGGACCCTTGCGCCATCATGGGTGGCGCGCTCAAGGACGTGACGGGTGCCGTCGCTCCCAACGTAGAGGGTCTCGAACGGGAGCTCGACATAATCGATGGGACTGGCGGGTGATGCGAGATGGAAAATGCGGTCGAAGCGTCCTTCGACCGGGATTCCTTCAATCAGGTCGGCCTCGACGATCGTCAACGATTCGTGGCGGGCGTGGGCCTGGAGGTTGTTCATCGAGCCGGTGACGCAGTTATCCAAAACGACGACGTGGTGGCCGTCGCCCAACAGACGTTCCACCAAATGCGAACCCAAAAAGCCCGCGCCGCCAGTCACCAGTACACGCATCCGCGCTCCTTGTCCTTCCAAGCGTAGCGCAGTCGGGGTGGCCCAACCAATGAAGGGTTACAGGGACCGGGATGGAGCACTTGCGACCAACGATGGCCTCGATCGATCTCGCGGCGCTTCGCGACAACATTGCTGCAGTGCGGGCCCAGATTGCACCTGGGTGCAAAATGCTCGCGGCAGTGAAGGGCGATGCCTATGGGCACGGCGCGGTGCGGTGCGCCAAGGTTCTCGAGGAAGAACGCGTGGAGTGGCTTGGCGTCGCCCTTGTGGAGGAGGGGATTGAGCTGCGGAATGCCGGGATCAGCACGCGAGTGTTGTGCCTTGGCGGTGCGGGCCCCCGAGGCGCAGCCGCTGCAATCGACCACCGACTCACGCCGCTCATCAGCGACCTTGCAGAGGCGCGGCGACTCGATCGGGCTGCCGCCGAGCGGGCCACCGTTGCCGCCGTGCACGTCAAGGTTGACACGGGCATGGGTCGTCTGGGCGTGCCGTTGCATCATTGGGAGCATTTTCTGGACCGCTTGGCGGACTGCACGAATCTGCGAGTCGAAGGCATCGCGTCGCACTTCAGCGAAAGCGAGCATCCCGATGGTTCTGTCACGACCGTCGAGCAAGCCCGCCGGTTCTCGGAAGCCGTCGCGCTTGCGAAGGAACGGGGTTTCGACCCCGAGATCCACCACATTGCCAACTCTGGGGCGATTTTGCAGCACCCCGGTCATGGAATGGACATGGTGCGTCCAGGCCTGCTCTTGTACGGCTACGATCCCGGTTTTCGTGTTCCGCGAATCCCCGTAAATCCGGTGATGACGCTCGCGACGCAGGTGTTGGTCGTTCGGGATCTTCCCAAGGGCGTTGGGGTGTCGTATGGCGGTCAGTTCACCACCCGGCGGCCGACCCGGGTCGCAACCATCCCGGTCGGGTATGCGGACGGATACCCTCGGGCGATGTCGGGTCGCGCAGAGGTGTTGATTCATGGGCGGCGCGCACCGGTGCTCGGCACGATCTGCATGGACATGTGCATGGTGGATGTGACCGACATCCCCGAACGCGTGGGGCCGGGTGACGCCGCGGTGCTGTTGGGGGGCGATGGACCCCATTCAATCAGTGCTTACGACCTGGCGGATTGGGCGGGCACCATTCCCTATGAAATCCTGACGGGCTTTTCCCAGCGGATACCGCGACGGCCCTGACTCAGACTTGACCCAAAAGAAGCGTGCAGGTCCCGACAGGAGCGCTCGCCTCAGGTACCATTGGCCTCCATTTCGCATCGCTTGGCGACGGAGTCTCAGAATGGCCGACAACAACAGTACGAATGATCCGAAAACCTCGAAGAACACCAATGAAAACTTCGACGATTTGGAAGATGCGTTTTTCGCAAGCGGCGATGCCGTAAGCTTCTGGGACACAGCGGACGTTTCGCAGTTGTCCGACGGCGATGACCCCGATGGAAAAGGTCGCGAACCAAAAGCGGAACAGGCCCAGACCGAGAGCGCTGCACCGGAACCAAACCGACCCGTCGATGAGCCGTCCGCTGACCTCGGCGCGGATGGTGCGCCCGAGGCCCCAGAACGGACCCAAACAACGGAATCAGAGGCCGACATCTACAATCCGTCTGCGCTGCATCCGACGCCGGACCTCATTGCCGACGAGGAAACGGAGATTTGGTCAGACACCCCGGAGGTGGATGGCGTGCGTGAGCCCGTTTCGCGCCTGGACCCGGCCGACGAAGTGGCAGTACCTGAGTTCGCCGAAGCACCGAACGCCCCCAACGCGGAGAGTCCAGTTGTGCAAGACGAGTTCGGCGTGCTGCGGTACACCTTGCCGAAGAGTGCGGAGGGGCGATGGTCGGAAGCCGCCAATGCGCTGGTTGCCGCCGCATCGGAATCCACGGGCAGCCCGAAGGCATCGTTGTTGGTCGAGGCAGCGCAGATCGAGTTGACGCGTGTCGGCAACTGGGACCGGGCAGCGGAGTTGTTCGATGAGGCCGTGGATGCGGGTGCCGATCCGCACAAGTTGTCCAAGGGGTACGCGGATGTGATCGCGAGTCAGGGCCGGTTCACGGAGTTGCGGGACATCCTCGTCCAGCGAGCCTCCACGATGGACGGCGCAGCCGCAGTGGAAGCACTGCAAGACGCGGCAATTGTGGAACGAAATCACCTCAAGGATGATCGGGCAGCGGTTGCGCTTCTCGAGCGCGCAAATGCCATTCACCCGGACTGGTTTTCGCTTCGTCTGCTGCGCGAACTCCACTACCGGAGTCAGGATTGGTCGTCGCTCGTCGAAGTGCTGGCCGAGATGTCAACGCTGAGCTCGGGGCCTCGAGCCGCGCGTTGCAAGGTTGAAGAAGGACGCATCCGTGAGGTCGAACTGCGCGACGATGACGGCGCTTCACAGGCCTACGATGAGGCGCTGAGGCATGATCCGACGTACATGGACGCATTTCTTGCCCGCATTCGGGTCGCGAAGGCGGTGGGTGACCAGGACGCGCTGGTGGCGCTGTACCAACGCCATGCAGACTCCGTCGAGGGCCACAACCGCCAGTTTTGGCTCGAAACGGCAGCCCGGGCGGCCGGCGCAGCCGGCCATGACGCAGCCGGTGCCCTGTACCGTTCGGCCATCGCCGGGAACAACGGGAGTGGGTCCAGTCTGCATCGCGAGGCCGCGGCCTACTTTGCGCGAAACAACGATGTGGATGGCGTACACGAGGCCCAGACCGCGGAAGCAAAACACCAGAGCGGTGTGGCAAGGGCTTCGACGCTTCTGCTGGTCGGTGAGCGAAATGCCGGCGATCCCAATCGCGCCGTGGCCCACTTAACGGAAGCGTTCAATGCCGACCCCACGTGCATCCCTTCGGTTGAGCTTGCCGTGGGTCAACTGATTGAGGCGGGTCGGGGAGAGGCCGCGGTTGACCTGCTCGAACAAGCGGTTGCTGTGGACGCGAACCGTGCGGTGGCGAACGCCCTGCATTTCCGGATGGGGGAAGTGTTCGAGCACACGCTTGGAAAGCCGGACAAGGCTGCCGAATGCTACGGTTCGGCGCGGTCCGCCGATGGCGGGCACTCGCTCGCATTTGACGCCGAAGTTCGTTGCCTGTGCGCTGCGGGCAAACACAAAGCAGCAGTGTCCATGCTTCAGGAGGCGGCCGACGGCGCTTCCAACCCCGAAGACGCTGCGCGCCTTTGGCTCGAGAGCGCCGTCGTTCTCGAACGGAACCTTGGGGCGCCGCTGGAAGCCATCGAAGCCTACAAACAAGCAACGGAGGCATCGTCTCTTCAGCCTGCGGCGCTCGCGGCTTGGACCGCTCTCTCGCGGGCGAGCGGAGACCCGGATGCCATCGTCGATTCGCTCTTGACGGCTTCCAAAACGCTCCCGACAACCGCAAGTCGGGTGGAGGCGGGATACACCGCAGCCCGCATGATGGTCGACGTCTTGGGCGATGCAGCCCGGGCGGAGGCGGTGTTGACGCAGTGCATGGAGGCGGACCCCCACAATCCCACCGTCGTCTCGCTGCTGCGGCTCGTGGCAATCCGGTTGGCGCGTTGGCCTGTGGCTCACGACCTCGCGGCAAGCGAAGCCGCCATGAGTACCGGCGCGCATCGGGAATGGCTGCTGCTCCAGTCGGGGTATGCGGCGCTTCACGGGGCGAGTTCGGACGCGCATGTGCGCGCCAGCGAGATTCTCGAGGGAAACCCGAAGCATCCCGGTGCGCTTGCGCTACTGGAGCGTGAAGCCCTGCAGCGGGACGACAACCAGCGTTTGCTGAGCGTGACCCGCCGGATCCGAAACAGCACCGACGACTCCTCCGAACGGACCACCCTGACGGTTCGCTTGGCCAGCCTCGCGGCAGAACTCAACGAACCACAAACGGCTTCCCGAGCCATCACTCGCGTGCTCGAGGCCTCGGTCGGACCGCGTCCGTATGGCGCGATGGCGAAGCTTTCGGTGGGCCTTGAATTCTGGCCCCTCGCGGAGGCCGCCCTCCATGCCGATGGCGACTTGGCGGGCTTGGCGAGGCTCCTGGAGTCGACATCTGACGATCACAAGCGCGTGAGCAGTGCCTGGCGCGCTGTCACAAAAGCCAATCCAGAAAGCACCGAGGGGCACAATGGTTTGGAGCGAAGCCTCACCCGGATGGCGAATCGAGACGGCCTCGCTGCTGCCCACGCCGCGCTCGCGACGAACGAGCCGGATCCGACCGTATCCACCATGCATGCGCTGTTGGCTGGGCATCTTTTCGAGAACGATGGGGCCCGGGACCAGGCTGTGAAATTCTATCGGATGGCGCATGACCGCGCGGGCCACCGTGGCAAGGCGTTCGATTCATTGGTTCGGCTGTACTGCGAGCTTGAGCGGTCGGACTCGATCAATGGAATGTTCAACGACCTCGCGGATGCCGACCCGATGGGCCGTGCGGATGCGCTGCTCGACGCTGGTGCGCACGCCGAGGCCTCCGCCATCTTCCGCGACCACGTGCGCGCAACAGGGGATTCGAAGTCTGCATCCGATGTTCTGCCAATGCTGGTGCGGTACGAGCAAACGGCTGTGCAGGCCGAGAAGTGGTCGGTGGTCCTCGAGTGCCTTGCCCGGCGCTCGGACCTGGTGCGGAGCGAAACCGAACGGAGTTGGATTCAGGCAAAGCAGCGGTGGCTGCTATCGGAACGAATGGCCGACTCCGATGAAGCATGGGAATTTTATCGCCAGCTGCACGAAGACCATCCGGATGATTCGGAAGTGCTGGAGAACCTCGCCCGCATTGCGGGTGCGCGCGGTGAATCCACGCTGGCCATTCAGTTTTTGGACGGCCTATCCAACATTGCCTCTACCGCAGAGGAAGCCGCACGGTACAAACGACGGGTGGCTGAAGTTCATCTGGCCAATGACGCGCCAGAGGCGGCGCGCGAAGCATTCCTGCGGGCTCTCGACCACAACCCAAACGACATCGAATCCTTGAGTGGCCTCAAGACCATCGCCATTGCTGCAGAAGATTGGCAGGGACTGGTCGGCGCGTTGACGCGCGAGTCTCAGCTGGTCGAGGGCGGCCAAAAAGAAGAGTGTGCGCGCCAAATTGCGGTGCTGTGGGAAGAGCGACTTGGCGACCGCCCGGTGGCCATTGAGTCCTGGCGTCGGGTGCTGGAGCTCTCTCCCGGTGATCAGGCCGCGTTGAAGCGGCTGGTTAGTCTTGCGGAAGCCGAAGGAGACTGGGCCGGGTTCATCGATGATGGAAAGGCGCTGGTGCACTATCTGGAAGGGGCCGAACGCAGCGACCTGTTGTCGAAGATGGGCCGTGCCTCCCTCCAGCACCTCCGGAGGGAAGAGGAGGCGATTCGATTCTTGGACGAGGCGTCGTCAGGAGACATGCCGAGCCTTCAGGCTGCCGAAGACCTGGAGCAGATCCACGCGGCCCGGGGGTCCTGGGACCGTGTGGTCGACTGCATTCTGCGGCGCGCCCGTGCAGAGACGGGCGCCAGTGCGGTGGCGCTGTTTCTGCGCGCCGCGCAAACCCGAGTCGACCAGCTTCGGGATCGAAACGGCGCGGCGAACATCTACGATTCCGTGTTGGCGATCGACAAAGACAACATTCAGGCGCTCGAATTCAAGGGCGATTTCCTGTTCAAAAACAATGATTTGGAGGCGGCGGTCCGCGTATTCGAAGCCATCGATGCGCTCGGGATCGAGCGGGATCTCGATGACTTTGATGAGCAAATGGAGCAGAGCCTGTACTGCTTCCGGTTCGGGGAGGCCCTGCGGCGGCTGAGTCGAACGCAGGAGGCCATCGTTCGGTACGAGCAGGCGTTGAGCCTCAACGGAAGCCACCTGCCCACGCTGGAAGCCGTCGGGCCACTTTATGTCGCTGAACAACGGTTCGACGACGCCAGCAAGGTGTTTCGGCAGGTGCTCCAACTCACCGGCGGTCAAGGTGACCCCGAGCGGTTGGCGAGGGTCTATGCCGCGCTCGGGACGGTGGAGCACGCACAGGGGAACAGCGAGAAGGCCGTTCGACGTTTCAATAAAGCCTTGGAGTTGCAGCCCAACGACATCGAGGCGCTCCAAGGCTACGCTTGCGTCCTGTACGAACGAGCCGATTGGAACAATCTGCTCACCACCTACAACAACATCATCTATCACGCCAAAGAACGCGACGCGTTCGTGAAGGCGTACCTGATGAAGGGCTTCGTCCTTGACTCGCACATGTCCCTCGCCGACAAGGCAGGACAACACTACGAGAAGAGCCTGTCGTTTGATGCAGCGAATCCGTACGCCTTGCTCCGGCTCGGCGAGTTGGCGCTGAGGAAGGATGAATGGGACAGAGCCGCCTCGTTTGCGGGGCGCGCACTCGCAATCGGTGAGAACGTCACCCAAGAACTCAAGGCGCTGCTGCACGCCGTGGCTGCGGTTGCAGCCAAAGAGACGGGCAGAGTGGATGAGTTGGAAACCGCGTTCGCTGGCATCAAAACCGCGGGCACCGACTTTGGGTTGGGCGCTTTGAAGTTCGCACCCTCGGGTGACGGCTTGCACGACTACCTTCGCGGGCGTCTGCAAGCCGAGCCGTGAGGCGGATGCCGTGATCTCCGCTGGGCGGTGGCTGTTCCGGTACCGGGCTCTGCTTGCGGCAGTGGTGGCCGTCGGGTCTTGGTGGGCGGCGGCACCGTTGAGTCTGTGGTCCGGCCTTGGTGCCGCAATGGTGATCCTTTGCTTGGTGGTTCGGTTGTGGGCCATCATCCACATGGGGCCGCAAGCACACAGTGCTGAACCGACAGTGTCCAAACTGATCTACACAGGCCCGTATGAGCTCACCCGAAACCCGATTTACATGAGCAACATTGTTGGACTTTCGGGGTTGGGGATGACCGCCGCCGGGCCCACGGGATGGGCCCTGGCCGCTGCCGTCTCAATCGCTGCATTCAATGCAATGGTGCGCTATGAAGAAGACTTTTTGGAGAAGCGGTTGGGGGAAATCTACCGAAGCTACCGAAATCGAGTGCCGCGTTGGATGGGGGAGGCCGCACCGGTTCACGCCGCCGCACCCAAGGGAATCTTGGCAGAGCGGATCAAGGCTGCGTTCCGCGCCGAGCGGTCCACGATGGTGGGCGCCATCATCGTCACATTGATGGTACTCATTCGCGCCGCCTCACTGGGTTAGAATGCGGGGCATGTACCTCGACCACAACGCCACAAGCCCCATGCCGAAGGCCGTCCGCGAAGCGGTTTTTGCGGCGATGGAGCGCCACTGGGCCAATCCTGATTCGCCACACCGGCTCGGTCAGGATGCGGCAATGGCGGTTCAGCGAGCCCGCACCATTGTGGCCGACCGGGTCGGCGCTCGACCGAAAGACGTGACCTTCACTTCGGGTGCCACCGAGGCCAATGCGTGGGTTCTCGGTCAATCAAGCGTCCCTGTTGTAGCCGTCGCCACCGAACACCCATCGGTGCTCGCGTGGGCCGAAGACGTCGTACCGGTCGATGCGGATGGGGTGGTCAACTTCAATGCCCTCGAAGCCAGACTGCGGGCGGGCCCTGCCCTCGTGAGTGTGATGGCCGCCAACAACGAAACGGGGGTAATCCAGCCCATCGAAGAAGTGCGCAAGTTGGTCCACCGCTACGGGGCGCGGCTGCACTGCGATGCGACGCAGTGGGTCGGCCGAATGGAACGGACACCGGCAGCGGATTGGCTGACGGTTTCGGCCCACAAGCTCGGCGGACCCCGGGGCGTCGGCGCGCTCATTGGTGCCGAGGCGCCACCGGAATCGCTGCTCCGCGGCGGCGCGCAAGAGCGGGGTCGGCGCGGTGGGACGGTCAACGCTCCGGGCATCATTGGATTTGGTGTCGCCGTGGAACATGCGAAGCCGGCCGAAGCTGCGGAGCGAGATGCGCTCGAAGCGTTCTGCCGGTCGAGGGGCGCAGCGATCATTGGGGAGGGTGCAGACCGGCTCCCCAACACGTTGTGTGCGTTGTTCGACCACCCCGGAGACTTGATCGTCGCCGGACTGGACTTGGAAGGCGTGTTCGCGTCCACTGGTTCGGCTTGCTCATCCGGTTCAGCACAGGCCAGCCATGTGCTCGAAGCCATGGGCGTCAGTGGCGTCCCCGTGCGGTTTAGCCTGGGACACGATAGCGCTGCCCAGCCCGCGATCGACGCACTGTCGACGGTGCTGGGGCGGCTGGAGGATGCATGCGCGTAGTGGCAGCAATGAGCGGTGGTGTGGACTCGAGCGTCGTCGCGGGGCTCCTTCTGGAGCAAGGACACGAAGTGATCGGCGTTCACATGAAGCTCCACGACGTTGAAGAAGGCGAAGCGGGGCATTGTTGCGGATTGGACGACGCCATGGACGCGCGGATGGTGGCGGATTCGCTCGGAATCCCGTTTTACGTCATGGACCTTCGGGAAGCGTTTCGAAAAGCCGTCATGGACGACTTCACCCAGAACTACCTTGCGGGACGCACGCCCAACCCCTGCATCCGTTGCAACGGCGTGCTGAAGTTCAATGTCTTGTTGGCCCGCGCCAAAGCGCTGGGTGCGAGTCATCTGGCCACAGGGCACTACGCGGTGTTGGATGAAACGGGCTCGTTGTTCCGCGCTGCAGACCACGCGAAAGATCAAACCTACTTCTTGTTTCCAGCCCGAAGGGAAGCCTTTCAGCGGACGCTGTTTCCGCTCGGCAACATGACAAAGGCGGAAGTTCGGGCCCACGCTGAGCGGATGGGATTGGTCACCCACAGCAAGCCAGAAAGCCAAGAGGTGTGTTTCATCCCGGACGACGACCACACCCGGTTCGTCCGTGAAGCGGCGGGGGACCCGGATGCAGCCGGGGACATCGTCGACGAGGCGGGGACGGTGCTCGGGCGGCATGACGGATACTTCCGCTACACCATTGGGCAACGACGGGGCCTGGGTGTGGCCGTGGGTCATCCCCTGTACGTGTTGCGGATCGAAGCGGCGACTCGTCGGGTCGTGGTGGGTCCGGCGGAGCGCTTGCAAGAGCAGGCACTCGTGGCCAGCGGGATGAACTGGTTTCGGTACCCGGACCCATCTGAACCGATCGTTGCACGCATCCGGCACAATGGCGGGTTGATTGGGGCGACCATCGAAGGGACCGATCCCGTGACCGTCCGATTCCATGCACCAGCCCGGGCCATTGCGCCGGGGCAAGCGGTGGTGCTGTACGCGGGTGACGAGGTCTTGGGCGGCGGGTGGATTGACCGGGCCGTTGAATGAATCACCTATTCACACGACCGGAGCTCCTGGAAGAAGCGCTGACCCACACGAGCTTCGCCTATGAGAATGGGGGCCAGCACAACGAGCGCTTGGAGTTTCTTGGAGACGCAGTCCTGCAGTTGTGCACCACCCACGTGCTCTACGAGCGGTTCTCGGTGGATCGAGAAGGCGTGTTGAGCCGGTACCGGGCGCGCCTGGTGAGCACCGAACACCTCGCCACGCTGGCGCGTTCATGGGGGCTCGACCAGCGGGTGCGGCTGGGGAAGGGAGAGGAGCAATCAGGCGGGCGCTCGAAGGAGCGACTGCTAGCCGGTGTGTTTGAGGCCGTGCTCGGTGCGATCTACCTGGATGCCGGGCATGAGGCGGCCCACCGGGCCGTCGAGGCCGCGCTGTTGCCCGACCTGGACGCACTGCCCTTGATCGCGGACGCCCGGCAGTCGTTGCACGAATGGTGCCAACGGACGCACTCAGCCCCACCGGTGTACACCATCAGCGCAGAGGACGGCCCTGCCCACGCTCGACGCTTTGAGGTCGAGGTGTGCTGCGGCGACACCGTTCTTGGGGTTGGGGGTGGAAAGTCCAAGCGAACCGCAAGCATCGCCGCGGCCGAAGACGCCATGCTTCGGATGCAATCGAGATGAGGAAACTGATCCCGCTCGACCTTGGCGGCAGCCCAAGCCGCTGTGCTGTGGCGCCGCCCCCGCGAGGCGCCATGTCGCCCGACGCGGTCGAGGCGATGATCCTCCACTACCGCCAACGGTTTGGAGCACGGGACTTTGAGGCCGCCTTTTTCCACGGGGGCGTCCCCGGCCCCCAGATGCTTGAAGCCGCGCATGGGCTGCCCAAGCGCCTCTCGGTTCATCCATCGGACTTGGGAGTGGAGGACGCGCGACTGCTGCGCGCGGCCCAAACCGAAATCATTGAACTTGAGATCCTCACCTTCGAGCCCCACGTCTTGCGGACATGCCGGCGCTCCTACACCACGGGACGCGCGCTGGAGATGATTTCGGCGCTCAAGAAAATGGGATTTCGGGTCGGTGTGCACCTGGTGCCCGGATTGCCCGGGTCGGGGCATGAGCCGAATGGTGCGGACCTGATGACCGCAAAGGAGGCCGGTGCGGACTTTTTCCGCGTTTGGCCGGCGATCGCCTTGGATGGGGCCGACTTGGCGGAATGGGCCAAAAATGGCACCTGGGAACCGTGGAGCCTGGAGCAAGCAGTCGACGCCGTAGCTAGCCTTTTGACCACGGCTGAACGGGCCGGTGTGCCGGTCATCCGTGTCGGTATCCAGCCCGGGCAAGACATCCCCGTGAAGGCCACGGCCGGCCCGGTCCATCCAAACCTTCGCGGCCTTGTGGAGGCGTCTCGTTTCGGCACCAAGATGGACGCAGCCATACCAAAAGAGTTCACCGGGCGCGACGTCACGTTTTTGGTGCACCCCAAGGACATTTCGTTGGCCAAGGGCGCGTCCAACTCCAACGCCCACTGGATTCGGCGCCATCGAGGCCTCAGAACGGTCGTGGTTCAACCCGACGAGACGGTCGAACGCGGTACAGTCGTATTGGATGGAGGTGCGGCATGACATCCCACAAGTTTGGGTCGGTCGCCATCATTGGGCGTCCGAACGCCGGCAAGAGCACATTGCTGAATCGCATTCTCGGTCAAAAGGTGGCGATCACATCCAACAAACCGCAGACGACCCGGAACCGCATCATTGGCATCCACACTGCTGAAGACGTGCAGGTTGTGCTGGTTGATACTCCCGGCATTCACTTTGCGAAGACCCGCCTCAATCGCGCGATGGTGACCATCGCAAAGGACAGTCTGGACAATGTTGAAGCCGTGTGTGTGGTGGTGGATGCACCCAGGGCTCATGAGCAATGGCCCACGGGTGCCGCGGGAATCAGCCCCGCGCTTGAGCACATTGCGGTGGTCGTGGACGAAGCAGGGGAGCTGCCCGTCTCCATCGCCTTGAACAAAATTGACCAACTGCCAAAGGAGAAGCTGCTCCCGCTGATGGCCGGCCTGCACGAGCGGCTGCCCACCGCAGACATTTTCCCCATCTCGGCGCTCAAAGGTCGTGGCGTCAAGCCCTTGCTGGCTCACTGGGCCGCCACGCTACCGGAGGGGCCGGCGATGTTTCCGGAAGATCAGGTGATGGACGGAACCGAGCGGTTTTTGGTCTCCGAACTGATCCGCGAGAAAATCTTTCGGATGACACGGCAGGAAGTGCCGTACTCCACGGGTGTCGAGATCGAGCAGTTCACCGAAGAGGATCGGCCCGACGGGATTCCCTTTGTCGAAGTTTATGCCAAGATCATCGTCGAGCGGAGACCGCAAAAGGGCATCCTGATTGGCAAAGGTGGATCGATGCTGAAGCGGATCGGAACCGCGGCTCGAAAGGACATCGCGCGCCTTTTGGGCGCTCGTGTTCACCTGAATCTGCACGTGAGTGTGGTGGAACGATGGACCGAGAAGCCGCACATTCTGCACGAGTTTGGGATCGAGTGACCGAACATTCAAGCCACCACCACGGCCGATGAGCCATTCGTCGGACCGAAGGATATGACCTTCACATGCTACCCGTTGTCGCCATCGTCGGCAGGCCGAACGTCGGCAAATCGACCCTGTTCAATCGACTGACTGGAACCCGTGATGCGCTGGTTGATGACCGACCAGGCGTCACTCGGGACCGCCACTACGGGGTGGCATCCAACGGCGTGGCCGAAGTGCTCCTGATCGACACGGGCGGATTCGAGTTGCGCCCCGATGACGACCTTTTTGAGGGCGTGCGTCGGCAAGCAGAGGCCGCAATTGAGGAAGCCGATCTCGTGTTGTTCGTCGTGGACCAGATGGCTGGGCGAACACCCACCGACGACCAAACCGCCGGTGTGCTGCGAAAAGCCGCCAGCCGGGCGACAAAGGCCCCCCCCGTTTTGCTGGTTGTCAACAAGTGCGACAGCCACGCATCGGAGGTGAATGCTGCCGATTTCTGGGGGCTTGGTCTCGACAACATGCTTTGCATCTCCGCGGAACACGGGCGGGGTGTGTACGACATCTGGGAAGCCATTGAGGCCCGACTGCCCGAAGCACCCGAGCCCACCGAGGACGACGGCGACGAGATTCGCATCGCGGTGATTGGGCGGCCAAACATTGGAAAGTCGACCTTGGTCAATCGCCTGATCGGCGAAGACCGGCACGTGGTTCACGACGCGCCGGGCACGACAATGGACTCGGTGGACTCGGTGGTCGAAGTCGATGGGCAGCGGTTTAGGATTGTTGACACGGCTGGAATTCGTCGCCGCGCCCGAATCGACGACAAGCTCGAGGTGTTCGCGGCCACGCGCGCGATCCGGTCGATCGAACGGTGCCACATCACACTGCTGATGATGAACGCCACCGAGCCGGTATCGCACCAGGACGCCCGGTTGGCTGCGCTCATTGCCGATCGGGGGCGGGCAACCGTTGTCCTCTTCAACCAATGGGACAAGGTGAAATCGGACCCGGACAGGAATGTTCGGGTGGTGAACGACGAACGGGATCAAAAACTCCCGCACCTCTCCTGGGCCCCGTCGCTCTACATTTCGGCACTGACTGGCAAGGGGTGTGGACGAATCTTCGGTGAGGTGCTCCGTGTCTATGAGCAGTTCGACAAGCGGATCAAAACCTCGGAACTGAACAACTTCTTGATCGCCGCCCTCGACGCGTATTCGGTACCCCAGAAGAACAACAACCCCGTAAAGCTGAACTACATGACCCAAACCCGGGTCCGTCCGCCCACGTTTGTGATTTGGGCAAACTCCCCCGATGGGGTCCCCGTCTCGTACAAGCGGTACCTGGAAAACCGACTTCGCGACACCTACGGATTCGAAGGCACGCCGCTCCGGATTCAAGTCCGTCAGAAGCGAAGGCCCGGCGAGGAGAAGCCCCGATGATTCGAGTACTCGAAGACCGGGTCATCAACAAAATCGCCGCTGGCGAGGTGGTGGAGCGGCCTGCGAGCGTGGTGAAAGAACTGGTTGAAAATGCGGTCGATGCCGGCGCGACGGTGTTGAAGGTCGAGTTGAAAGCCGGTGGGCGCACACTGATACGAGTGTCCGACAACGGTACGGGCATGGACCGCCACGACGCGACGCTGTGCATCGAGCGGCATGCCACATCGAAAATTCGCACGGACGCGGACTTGTTCGAAGTGAAGTCCCTCGGCTTCCGCGGGGAGGCGATGCCGAGCATCGCGGCAGTTGGCCGATTTGAGATGCGAACCCGCCTTCAGGGTTCGGATGTTGGGACGCGCGTGGCCATCGAAGGCGGAACCCTGGTGGACATTTCGGACACGGGATGTCCCATGGGAACCGACATTGCCTTGCGTTCGATTTTCTACAACATTCCCGCACGCCGAAAGTTCCTGAGAACGGCAGGTACGGAATTGTCGCATTGCCTCGAAGCCGTTGTCCGTCAGGTGCTGACCCGTCCAGACATCGACGTCGAAGTGGTGCATGACGGTCGGACGGTCATTCGAGCGCCTGCGGTGAAGACCATGGCCGAACGTGCCTCGGATTTGTTGGGGCCGCATGGCCGGGCATTGGTGCCCGCTCGCTTCGAGGAAGGCCCGCTGAAGATGCAGGCACTGATGAGTCCCGTGGGCGTTCATCGGGCGTCAACCCGGGGTGCCACCTACCTGTACGTCAACGGACGCTTCGTGGCCGATATGGTGCTCCGGCGTGCGGTCCGAGAGGCCTACCGGGGCCTGGTTCCGAAGGGCCGACACCCGACGATCGTGCTCGACGTCCAGATCCCGCCCGACCACGTGGACGTCAACGTCCACCCCGCCAAGACTGAAGTCCGGTTTCGGTTTGCGTACGATCTCACCGACGCCGTATCGCGGGGACTTCGGGCCGGACTCGAGGCCCACGGGATCAAAAAACCCGTCGCCGTTGAGCCTCGCTATCAGCCCGCAGCGGAGTCGAGGAGTCACCAAGCCCCGCTGCCGCTGGACCGCATCGATGTCCCGGTTGATGACGCGAAACCGGAACCTTCAGTCCTTGCCTCTGTGGATTGGAGCCTCCGTGCGCCGACCGAACGGAGCGCGGCCGAAGGACCGCCTGTGGGCCTGCCGGAACGGGATGCACCGGAAGGCCCACGGGCGGCCCCGGCATCCGCGCCAGTCCCGCTGGCTTCATCCGGCGCGGATGCGAGGGACTTGCTGCCGGTTCCGCGGTTTTCCGACCTCCAGGTTCTTGGCCAACTCGCGAAGACCTACATTCTGTGCGAAGGGGCGGGGGAGTTGGTGGTGATCGACCAGCACGCGGCACACGAGCGCGTGATGCTGCATCAACTGATGCGGGACCCGCAACGGCACCTGGGCTCTGGAAAGCGGCTGCTCACCCCTGCGGTGGTGGAGTTGTCGCCGTCCCGGGCGGCCGCGCTCACGGCGCACGTCGATGGACTTGCAAAGTTCAACTTTGAAATCGAGCCGTTTGGCGGGAATTCGGTGGCGGTGAAGCAGGTCCCAGCAGCCCTGGGGCACATCCCGCTCCAGCAGTTGGTCGAAGATGTGTCGGACGACATCATCGAAGGCGGCTCGGGTCGGCCTGCCGATGACGTGGTCGAACACGTCCTGGCGACCATGGCGTGCCACAGTTCGATCCGTGCAGGCCAAACCTTGTCCGTCTACGAAATGAGGGCTCTGTTGACCGCCATCGATAAGGTTGATTTCTCGGTGTGTGCGCACGGCAGGCCGGTATCGATTCGGATTGGGTCAGGCGAGCTCGAAAAGCGGTTTCATCGGAGCTGATGTGGCCGTGCTTCTGCTGGGCGGAACGACGGCGAGCGGGAAGTCAGCCCTCGCCGTTTCGCTCGCACGCGAGCACGGGGCAGCGATCGTCAGCGCAGACGCCATGACGATTTATCGGGGCCTATCGGTGGGCACAGCAAAGCCAACGCTTGCCGAGCGCATGGGTGTCCCGCACTTTGCGATCGACATCCGCGATCCGGATGAACCGTTCGACGTCGCAGAGTTCGTGGCCATCGTGCAGGACGTCGTGGCCGCGCATCGTCACACCATTGTCGTTGGTGGAACAACCTTTTGGTTGTCGGCACTCGTGCGGCCGTTGGCCGATCTGCCACCGGCCTCGCCGGATGTTCGGCAACGGTTCGCCGAGATGGTCAATCCACACCAGGAACTGTCGCGCATCGATCCAGAGGCAGCCCAGCGGCTCCACCCAAACGACCGCGTTCGAATTGTGCGGGCGCTCGAAGTGCACGCCGTTACGGGCAGAACGCAGACTGCCATCCACCGCGATGGCGCGCGCGGACCCGCATTGGACGCCACAGTTGCATGGATGGACCGGGACGATGTCTACGACCGCATCAATGCACGGACAATGGCGATGATGGACTGCGGCTACGTGGACGAAACCGCCGATGCCCTCCGTCGCGGTTACGCGGACACCAAGCCCTTGAAGAGCTTTGCGTATCGACACCTCGCCGAGCTGGTCACTGGCGATCTTTCGCGCGACGAGGCGATTCGTCGAACCGCGCGCGACACCCGTCATTACGCGAAGAAGCAGCGAACCTGGGCGCGAAACCTCGGCTGGACCGCGCGCTCGGAGCCCGAAATCTCGGCGTTGTTTGGTGCGCTCGTGTCGGGTTGACCCGGCGCCCATCGCACTCAAAAAAGTTTGCCAAAAACTATTGACGTGTCAACAGCTATGTGGTTCGATGTAGGTGGAGGTTGGCGTCACCCCTGAAGAGCTCGGCCCCCAAAACCGTATCCTGTATGGAGGCATGAATGGCGCGAGCGACGACCACCGGTGTACTGGCAACCAACCTGGCAATCACCGTGGCGGTCGCCGTTGGCTGTGACGATGTTCGGTACCGTGATGGAGCGGTTGCCAAGGACTCGGTGGAGCGCATCCAACTGAAGGGCGATGTCGGTGTCGTCGACATTGTCCCAGGCGACGTGGCAAAGGTGGAATACGCCGTGCGCGCCCCCGATGGTGCCGCGAGCGTTCAATCATCCGAAAAGGGTGGGGTGCTGAGCACCGTCGCACGTTGCCACACGCCGGTTCTCTGCTCGGTGGATGTGCAGGTTCATGTACCAAACGGAGTTGGTGTCGATGTTGACCTGGGCGTTGGTGAGGTGTGGTCAACCGGTGTCGAAGACCTCGGGATTCGCGTCGGCCAAGGCGATGTGGATGTCGACACCAATGGCAGTGTGACCGTGCAGGTTGGGCAGGGCAGTGTCAGGGTCAAGGCGAGTGGGTCG
>JAYZVA010000032.1:0-35946 GCA_036156175.1 Myxococcota bacterium | reverse complement strand
ACGGCCTTCGTCGGGTGGGTGGTACCGAGACGGGTCGGGGTTGCCCTCATTCATGCCTGTGACGTAGCCCAGTCAGGGTTCCGATGGAACCGGTGAGCGCATTGCAACGTCTGTTCCGACACGCGGCCCCGGCCGAAGGGCGGCGGACCGACCATCGGGATTAATCCCGACAATGGATGGACCGCCTCGGCTCTCCCGTTAGGCTACTCCCAACACTCGGCGGGGCTTGCATTTCCCGGCAAAGCGAGGCCCGTGGAACGAATTGATGACGAGCCCTTCTGGCGCGCTCAAGAGCGCCGTCGAGAGCGCGCACTGGGGCAGCCGTGCTGCACACAGTCGGGGATCAGTTGGCAGCTGATGGACATGCCGGGTCGCTTTGCTGTGGTGGTGCACGGCGAATACGACTGCGTGAATTGCTTTCGCCACAATGCGGGGCGCAGCAGCGTTCAATATTTTTCGACGCGCCTCTCCGAAGGTCAACTCACCAGTGGCGAGACCGCCGAGCCGCTTCGGCGGTGCTTGGAACTGATCGTTGAACACGAACGGCCCGATGCCGTTGTGGTCCTCGGAACGTGCCCCGTCGAAGTCATCGGAGACCAGTTTGATCGCGTGGTGGAGGCCGTCAGCGGTGAGACCGGCGTGCCGATGGTCGCGCTCCACACGTCGGGATTGAAGCTGTCGACCCAGCAAGACATGCTCGACTGGTGCTTCGACACCCTGGTCGGTCTGGGCGACCACACCGGCGACCCGGCGTCACGGGATTCGGTCGCGTTGGTGGGGATGCCCGTCAGCCGCTTGGGGGCGGTAGAAATCGAGGCGCTCATGGCCAGCACGTCCCTGGAGATGTTGGCCTCGTTTCCGAATGGTGCAACGCTGAGCGATTGGGCCCGGTTGCCCCAGTGTCGAAACATCGTGGTCAGCGACCGCAGCATGTTTCCGCGGTTGTTGGGACGGCTGGCCCGCGCAGGATGCACCATCACCGAGTCGCCATTGCCATACGGGTTGACGCAGACGACGCGGGTGCATGGCGATCTAATGGGGCTGGACGACGGCCAAGACGCGGATCCGCTCGCCGAGCAGCGCGAGCGTGCCGCCGACCGGATCGAGGCATTTCGCGGGCGCTGGGCGGGGACGCCCATGGCGCTCACCATCCGGATGCACAACAGCACGCAGTTCGACATGGTCGCACGAGGCGGGCTCGGTCACGTTGGGTTGTTCACCGAGCTGGGGTTGGATGTCACGCTGTTGATTCAGGGGTCCCCCGATCCCTCCATGCGTCCCGTTTGGTCCGGGTTGCTCCGCGACCATGGCCTCGACCTGGCCTTTGATGTGTTTCCCGGACCCTACGCTGTTGGGGCGTGCATCGACCGCGGCCAATACCGACTGGTCTGCGTGGCCGATTGGGTGCACCAGGAAGTCGCACGCACCGGTGTGCCGACGGTGTTCAGTCACCAAATGCGTCCGTGGCTCGATGGCGTCGAGTCCAACCTCGGTGTCATCGAGCGGGCGCTGGAGGCATCGCAGTGAGCGTCGAAGAACTCGAACACTTTCGGCTGAAGAGCATGGACCAGGGCCAGTTCACCGGCACGTTCATCGCGGTGCATGCCGTTCGGGATGGGTTTCTCATGATGCACTGCGGCGTTGGCTGCAAGCACAAGGCCACCAGTCAACTGAGCGAGCACGACCTGGGCCGAAGCGCCGAGCACGAGGGTTGGACGGAGGTGGGTGATGCCGAGCTCATCGAGGGTTCAGCCCATCGAATCGGGCCGTACCTCCGGTCGTGGTACGACCGCATGAAGCCCGGTCTGATCATCGCCAACTCGGTGACCTTTCTTGACTTGACCGGGGACGACTTGCGGCACGAAGTCGAAAAGGCGGCGAAGGGCATACCGTGCCCGGTCCATTTCGTGAAGGTGCCCGGTTACGAAGGGGACTTGTTCTCTGGCTATGCGGCCGTGGTGTTGGCTGTGGCGCGCGGGCTGGACTGGTCGGGCGATCCGGGGCCCAAGACGGCGGTCACCATCGCCGGGCACTTCTTCGATCGGTACGAGGGCGACCAGGCGGGCAACTTGGCGCAGCTCGGTACGCTGCTGAAAAGCATTGGGTGCACGCTTCAGTCGACCTTGTTTGGTGGTTCGCGCTACGCGGACTTGGTTCGGGCCCCGGAGGCCGGAACGGTGTTGGCTTTTCCAGTGATTCACCCCCAGCTTCGGCGGCTGAAGCGCTGGACCAAGCGAGAGCCCGTGGTGGTCGATTTGCCCATGGGCTTGGACGGGACGTCCGCTTGGCTGCGAACGGTTGGCAGGGCCACCGGTGCCGATTCCGAGCGGGTCGAGCGCGTGATTGCGGCTCAACGCGAGCGGACCCTTCAACGATTGCGTCCCAGCAACGTGCTCCTCAACGGGCTGCGTGTCGCGGTGATGTGCGACCTTCCGCACGCCGTAGGGGTGCTTCACGTGCTCCGCGACCTGGGCTGCACCCCTGCAGTTGTTGGCCTTCGCGGCCATACATTGGGTGGTGAAGCCGAACTTCGTGCCGCGGCGGAGCGTACGGGGTTGGTCATTGACCCGGGCCTGGTCATCCTCGAGAACCCGAGCATCCATCGGGTCCGCACCGAAGTCCAGCGGCGCCTGGAGGGCGGTCGGCTGGATGCCATCATTGGGTCGAGCACCGACATCAACGCGATTGCCACCCTCGAACCCACGACGGCCATTCACATCGACCACGGTGGTGCGTGGACGGGAAGCGGACCGAAGGTGGTTGAGTTTGGATTTCCGTGTCGGAACTACCACGTTGTGCGGGCATCACCCACGTTCGGATTTGCGGGTGTGCTGGGGTGGGCCGATCGGCTTGTAAACGCCCCGCGTCTGTGGGACACCTGGCGAAATCAGCCGACCTGAGACCACTCTGTAATCTTGCTCTTCCGCAACTCGATCGGGGGTGGGCTGGGCAAAGGTTCATCGGTCGAACCGCCACGCATGATGCGTCGGAGGTCGTGTTCAAGCAGCGGCTTTGGCGCGTCCAGCGCGTCGCGATCGAGCGCCACCACCGCTTCGACGACGGCTTGGATGCCAACGGCGACGGGGCTGTCCGGGGCGTATTGGACAATGCATTGTCGATACATTTCGGCCTCGCACACCAACGGGTCTCGGGGGAGCACGCCCAGCACGCGGGTTCCAATGGCTTCCGCGAACCGCTGAATGGGTCGGATGTCTGCTTGGTTGCTCTTGAGGTTGATGACAAATCCAGCCAGTCGAACGTCGTTCGAATGAAACTCCCGAACCGCAGCGGCGATTCGGTTGGCGGCGTAGGCCGCCATCAACTCCTCGGACAGCACGATCACGACTTTTGAGCGTGCCGATTTGCGCATGGGTGCAGCGAATCCACCGCAGACCACATCGCCCAAGACATCGTAGACCACCGCGTCGTACGTCTCGGCGTCGACCAGCTCGACGTCTTCAAATACCTCGAACGACCGCGACACAGCCCGACCGCCGCAGCCGCGACCCGCATCGGGTCCTCCGGACTCCACGCAGTCGATGCCTTCGATCCCCTTCATTACGATGTCTTCAGGGTCAAAGACGTCTTCGCCCGCAAACACCTTGTTCATGACAGTGCGGAAGTGGGTGGGGTCTTCGACCAGCACAACACTGCTGTCGTGCTTCGGGTCGCACCCAACATGGAGCACTCGGTTGCCCATGCGGGACAACACCAACGAGGCACTCGTGGCAAATGTCGACTTGCCAATCCCGCCCTTCCCGTACACCGCGATCCGTTCCATACTCGTACCGTATCACCGTTGGTGGGCCGACGTGACGGTGTTTTCATCGCCGTTCGCGGTGCTGAACTGTGGAAGGGTATTCGAGCGGGCTGTGGTAGCGTGCGACGCTGGAGGCCGCCTTTTCATGAACAAGCAGCTTGCACTTCGCTTGATTCACCCGTTGTGCGAAGGGGACGAGTTTGCGAGTGGTGTGACCTTGGAGCGAATCGCCATCGAGCGCGACGAGCGAGACGAGCGCAAGGATGCAATGCGGCTCGTGTTTTCATCGGGCATTGATTTGGTCATTGCTCGTCGTTCAACCAACCGGGCCGCGTTCAAGACGGCCCACTTCTCCGTATCGGTGCAGTGGTCTGGCGATCCCGATCCGACGGTCAGCCAGCCGCTGCTGGACCGACTGAGGGTCTTGATGACCGCCAATGACACGACCGCACCGCACCGTGTTGTCGATGCCATTGGGGCCCCGCCGAGTCCCGATGCTCCAGGTGCTCCAGATGTCGACCTTTGGTTGATTCCCGGCCACATTGGCAATCCATTGGACCTGAGCATTCGCACCCTGCGGGTGTTGCAGGCCACCGACCTGTTGCTCGTGGAGCACGGCAGCACCGATGTTGTGATGCGCCTGTTCGAACAGTTCAGTCTTGGGGCCATGCCCGAGGTCCGCGAAATCAAACAGGATCCGGCGTGGGTCACGGCGGTGTTTGAGGATGCGCGTCGGAACGGTTTGTGCGTGGGCTTGTTTGGAGCCAACGAAGGGGCGCCCGGTTTGTGCGATCCGGGGTGGTTCGTTTTGAGGGTGGTCCATGAATTGACTCCCAAACGGTCAATTCGTTCCGTTGCTGCTGGGTCGGCATTGACGACTGCATTGATGTACTCCGACAACCCTCGCCATCGCTTTGAGTTCATGGGTATGTTGGAGAATCAGGATCAGGAGAGCGCGCTTCTGCGGTCGATTGGTCGGTTCCTGCCCACCGGCGACCCCAAGACATGGATCGCGTTCGCCGATGGCGAAGGGCTGCGGCGAAGTTGGGGCGACTTGCACCGGTCAACGCGCGCACTCGGTGGTGCGGTGACCTTAATGGCCAACGTGAGCCTAGACAGCGAATACGTGCACCGGATGGCGATGCGTGCGGTGCCCCTCGCGCTTCCCGCATTCATCGCTCCCGAAGACAAGATCGTCGTTCGCATCGATGCGGACGGGTCGGTGTCCGCGGTGAGCTGGCTTCGCAGGCTGATGATGAAGGTGCGCACTTTGGTGCGGTAGCCGCATCGGCTGGGCTGGTTTGGTCGGCAAGCCTGGACTACACTGAGCTCACGCGCCGCGTCTGGGTGCCGAGGCGTGTTCGCACGGGAACGGACCCGACCAGGGCTGCTGCGTGAAACACTGCACCCAACGGTGGCACTCAACGATGAACATCAACGCCCTTCGCTGTGAACTGTTGACCCCACCCGAGCCGAATGGAAAGTTGGTCGTGGTGCTCCACGGCCGGGGCGACAGCACGGCCGGTTTTTATTGGATGCCCAATGTCATGGCGGTCCCCGACATCTCGTGGTTGTTGGTCAATGCTCCCGATCCGTGGCACGAAGGGTTCAGTTGGTACGACCTGCCGCCCGATCATGGGCCAGGGATTCAGCGGAGCTGCGGCCTGCTCGATGCGCTGTTCGATGAGATTGCCGACCAAGGCTTCCCGCCGGAGAACGTGATCCTGTTTGGGTTCTCTCAGGGGTGTTTGTTGACGCTGGAGTGGGGCGGAAGAACGGAGCGACCGCTGGCGGGTTGCATTGGCGTGTCAGGGTATTGCTACGACGCGGATGCGCTTGGCCGCGAGGCATCCAAGGCCGCGCGCTCGCGGCCCTGGCTGGTGACCCATGGGTATCAGGACGAGGTGTTGCCCTACGACGTTACGGCACAGCAGATGGTTGCACTGAATGCTGCGGGCTTGCGCATCGACTTTCGTAGCTACGACAAGGCGCACACCATCAACCCGGACCTCATGGACATCCGGACGGCGATTGTGTCGATGTTTGGCATGGGCCCGGGGGTCTGAAGCGGGCGCGCGACTCATGGTTTTTCCTTGCGCCCTGCCCAACGCCGGGTCGTTGGGAATCGGCGCAGGGAATATGTGCTGCAGCCCCGCCGTTTAGGTCAATAGACGTTAGGACTATGCGACGCTGGGGAGGGCGACACATGACAAGAATCACATTCACATTCGCGGCAATGTTCATGAGCAGCATTGCGTTCGGTGCAACCATTGATGGGGACCGGTCGGTGTTCACTTGGACCGGTTCAAAAATCACGGGGTCGAAGCACTTTGGGAACCTCAGTCCGGTCTCATCGGACATCGCGGTCACCGGGGGCGAGTTGTCCGGTGGTTCGGTCGAACTCGACTTGCGAACCTTCACCGTCAATGACCTCGAAGGGAAGTGGGCGCAGAAGTTTCTCACCCACATGAAGAGCACCGACTTTTTCAACGTGGCAGAGTTCCCGACGGCCAAGCTGGTCATGAAATCGGTGACCAACGGCACGGCATCGGGCACATTGACGATCCGCGGGAAATCCCATCCTGTGACGTTTCCGGTCAGCAAGAAGGACGGTGGGTACGTGGGGACCATGACATTTGACCGCACGAAGTACGGCATGGTCTACAAGTCGGGAAGCTTTTTCGTCGACCTTGGCGACAAAGTGATCAACGACGAGGTTACGGTCGACTTCGAGGTGTACCTCACAGAGTGATTCGCTCTGCACCCGACACTATTTGCTTGCCAACCCGCGAGGTTTGGCCTACTAACGAGTAGGTATGACCCACCAATCCCGGTTCCTGAACCTCTCGGCAGTCGCTTGCTGCTGTGAGTGTTGTTGTGAGGCCGGGGTCGGCTGAGTCGGATTGTTCATTTCTGACACCCCAAGCCGCCCCAACCATCGGGCGGTTTTTGATTGTAAACCGTCCACGTGACGGGGCACGGAGACACACCATGTCCGCATTGCCAACCATTCACATTCTGTTCGAAAACCCCGCATGGATGCCGCCTTTGTTGGAAGGCTTGGCGGCCGAGGGGTTCGAGGACGTTCGACCCGTCGAGTTGATTGAGGGTGCGGTTGACCCCCTGAGTGAACCGCCCGAAGGAATTTGGCTCAATCGGATCAGCCCATCCAGCCACACCCGCGGCCACGCGTCCACGATCGAGTTGGGCCGCGAATACTTGTTTTGGCTGGAATCGCACGGCCGTCGAGTTGTGAACGGCTTGGACGCGTTCGAGGTGGAGGTCAGCAAGCTGCGACAAGACCTGCTGTTGAATCGTTGGGGCATTCGGACACCGAAGACGGTCTTGGCCGTCGGAACGGCCGCCATGGTCGATGCGGCCAAGCGGTTTGATGGACCGTTCATCACCAAGCACAACCAGGGCGGGAAAGGCCTCGGGATTCGGTTGTTTCAGACGGCGACCGAGTTGGAAGCGTGGGTGTCCGATTCCGGGTTCGATCCGGGTCCCGGCGGCAAGGTCATCCTTCAGCAGTACATCGCTGCGCCGGAGCCGTTCATCACCCGCGTTGAGATCGTCGGTGGCCGGTTTTTGTTTGCGATGCGCTCGAACACAAGCGACGGGTTTGAGTTGTGCCCGTCCGACGCGTGTCAACTCCCGCAAACGGGCCCCGAAGTGTGCCCTGCCGACGGGCCCGCGTCGAAGTTCTCAACGTCGCCGCTCACCGCAGACGACCCGTTGGTCCAGCAATACATCGCCATGTGCAAAGGCGAGGGCATTGACGTCGCGGGCATCGAGTTCATCGAAGACGCCGATGGCAATCGGTACACCTACGACATCAACGGAACCACCAACTACAGCGGCGTGTTTGCGGAGCAGACGGGCATCGACGGGATGCGCGAGTTTGCCCGGTACCTCAAAGACACCGTGGTGCATGAACGGGGCGGCTCGCAGTGGTCCAAGCAGCGCTCGGCGCCCCCCGTACGGCGGCTCGCCTGACCAAATCAATTCGGCGAACGGCGAGATCTTTCGATTCCCACAATGTTTCGGGTACAATCCCGAACTATGAATGCACGTTTTGTTTGGTTGGGGTTGGTGTGGACTGTGGCTTGCGAGTCGCAGAAAGCAACCGTTGTTAGTGACAGCGTGGGCCAGGGGGTCAGCCTCACGGTGATTCCGGAGTCGTCCGCGGCGACCGCGGGCGACGACCTCGGCCTGCGGGTGGTGTGGACATCTGCGGACGGATCGCAGACTGCGGTATCGGGCTTCACCCTCGTAAGCAGCGCCGAGTCCGACATCGTGTATGACGAGGACTCCGTGGTTGTAACCGTGGCTGGCGACCATGAACTGACCGTGACCGCAACCGATGATGCGGGCGTAGACCAGAGTGCCTCTGCAATGGTGGCGGTCGATGCAGGCGCACCCGCGGTGTTGTCTCTGTCGCTGAGTGCCGCCTCGACTGCTGCGGGCGTGCCGGTCGAAGCGACCATCGCCGCGGCGGATGCCTTTGGCAATGCAACAAATGCCGACGGCGCTGCGCTGAATGCTGGAGACGATGTCACCATCGACGGCGCGAGCCTGACGTCGACGGTTGCGGGTGAATACGTGGCGCAGGCCGAACTGGGTGAACTCCAAGCCGAGGCCCCGTTTACCGTGGTTGCCGCAGACCCGGCATTCATTGACCTGGTCATCGAGGCCAGCACCGCCGAGGTTGGCGATGACCTGGCGTACAGCATTGCCGTCGCCGACGAATACGGCAACGCATCTGGGGTCGTGCCGGTTTTGTCGTCCCCCGACGGTGTGGTTGTGGACGAACTGTCGCTGACCTTTGATGCCGAGGGAGTGTTTGAGTTCACCGCGACGACTCCCGACGAGGCCATCAGCGACCAAGAGACGGTCACTGTGGATTCGAGCGGTCCGGATTTGCTCGTGGACGAACCGGACCGGGGCGCATGGATGGACGTGTCTCGAGTCACCGTCACGGGCACGGCCTCGGATGGGGTGTCGGGCTTGAACGGCGTGACCATCAATGGTGATGCGATCGATGTGGCCGACGACGATTCATTCGCGCACTCCCTTGTGCTGGATTTCGGCATCAATGTACTCGAAACCTCGGCTACGGATGCCGACTTCGACGACACGGGGGAATCCAATGCATCAACGGACATTCGCTCCGTGTTGTACAGCGATGCATGGGTTGGGCCCGATTCGTACCGGGCCAATGCGCTGACGATCCGAATCAGCGAAGGTCCAGGTGGGCTCGACCAGCTGGGGGCATTGGCGCCTGACATCATGGACACCGTGGACCTGGATGGGCTGCTCGGCGAGGACTTGTACACGACCAGTGGCTCGATTCCGATTTTATGGTGGTCGATCAGCTACGAGATCACGATGTCGGCCACCGCAGTGTCGTACAGCGACGTCGCGCTCACCATCGATGCGACGGAAGACGGCCTGCTGGACTTGCGGATGACCATCTCCGACCTGCAGATGGATTTTGTGGTCTCGGGTTCGGCTCCGTTCGCGGACCTTCCAGCTGACGGACTGGTGCGCATGGACGCGGTTCACATTGACATGACGGCCCGTCCGACCATTGTGGATGGGGCGTTGACGTTTTCGGACCTGACGGTCGATGTGCCCGACCCCGAGGGCCTGGTGTTGGAAGTGGGCGATGGTCTGCTCGATTTGGCCGGACTGATCGGATTGGATGTGGAGAGCCTTGTGGTGACCGAAATGCGGTCGGCCATTGCATCCGCCGTTGGCGACGGCGGTGATGCACTACTCGATGGAGTCCTGGGTGACTTCGGTGTGGAAGAGTCGTTCGAGGTTTCGGGAATGACCTACACGCTGATGGCCGAGTTGGGGAGCGTCGATGTGGACGACGGCGGCATGACGCTTGGAATGGACACCCGGGTTGTGCCGGATGAAGTGTTGTCCATCGGTGCGCTCGATGGGCCCACTGAGATTCCCGTGTTCGATTGGCTGGCCCCCGACCTGAGTGCCGGTGGCGCTCCGCTTCAGATGGCGCTCTCAACCGATGTGTTGAACCAGGTGATGTTTGCCATGTGGCAAGGCGGCCTGCTCGACCAAGCCCTCGCTCCGGAAGACTTGGGGCTGGACCCGACGCTCTTGGCGGTGGTGCTGCCCAGTGTGGACGCCGTCAACATCGTGACCACCCCACGCCTGCCGCCCGTGTTCACGCCGAAAGATGTGACCGCGACAGAAGAAGGGGACCAGTTTGATTTGACCATCGGGTCGATGGAAGTCGTGTTGTACGACGGCGATCCCGCCGGTGATGACCGCGTGATGACCTTGTTTGTCGCGATGAAGGTCCCGATGCAGCTTGCCGCCACCGAGGGTGCGATTGACATGGACCTGGGAGAGGCCGAGGTGTGGATCGATCCCACCTACGTGGACCCCGACCTGGGGCTGACGGCCGAGACCATCGCCACCCTGTTTTCACCGATTTTGGCTTCCTTTGTGCCGGAACTCACCGGCGAACTCACATCGATCCCGTTTCCATCGTTGGATGGCTTCTCGATCGCCATTGACGGGTCCGGAATGGACGGCGGCGATGCGCCTCCGGGATTCTGGGTCGCGGACGGCGCCCTCGAGTAACCGCGGGTCCGATCAGCGTCTCCGGCGCCCGAGGATCACGAGAAAGCCCGCAAGAGCGGCGGCCCATCCAGCGATTCGCCCAGACCCATGCGCTGCCGAACACCCCGACTGCTTGGATGGGTCACCCTCGGGCGCGGCCGCTGGGGTCGGGTCGGTGCTTCCCGCCGACTCTTCCGCCGTGTCTCCGGCCGTGCCGCTTCCGTCGTCTGCACCGCAATCGCCTCGACCCGTATCTTGGTCGGTGCCGGTCTCGCCGGCGCCGTCATCGGCATCCGGGGTGTCTTCATCGGTTTCCCACGGGAAGTGGAAGTCGTCCGCGGAGTTGAAGACGGCCGATGCGGCGGCGGATTGCAGCCGATCCGCCAGCTCGGCGTCGATGCCCGTGGGCGCCTCGAGGCCAACCGGTGACTCCCCGGTGATTGACGCGAAGAACACGTAGGCGGTGAGCAGCGTCCCGGTGGGTGATGGGTGAGAACCGTCACCACTGTACAGTCCGTGAAAGTCGTTGCCCGCATCGGTGGGCGTAAGCCCATCGGAGACCACGCGGTCGTGGACCACTGCGAATGCGGGTCCAACGGGTGCAATCCATACGGGGCGGTCGGCCGTCGCGGTTGCGGCGGCGTAGGCTTGGTAGCCGCTTGTGAGTCGCTCCTGCATGGTCGCGAAGTCGGGGTACATCCATTCGTTCATCGGATCGCCCGCACGTCGGCCCCAGGTCAGGAAAAACAGGGTCTCGGCATTCGCATCCCGGACGAACTGGTCGAGCGCAACGGCGCCATCCCGACTGGCCTGCCACATCGGTTCCGTTGCGGGAAATCCGGGCACTTGGCTCTGGTCCTGCAGCACGACCCATTCCCGGTCGGCCGCCTCGGCCACCAGGGCTGTGTGCCATGAGGTGCTGGGGTCGGCGGCCCTGGCGGCGTGGTCGGCCAGGGTGAGCCCGCCGCTGGCCAGTCGGGTCGTCGTGACGCGCTGACTGGCAGCATCGAACACCCCGTTGAGCGCCGCTGGCAAGCCGGCGGTGTAGGAGTTCCCAACCAAGACGACATCCGCTGCAAGCGAGGTCGATGCGGAGAGCATCAACGCAATCATGAGCGGGTCGTTCCGAGCGGACCCTCGACGTCGCGGGGGGCGCGCCGAGCGCGGGTGCGGTCGGACTCAGGGAACGTCAACGCCGTATTCCGCAGCAAAGCTGATGAGGTCCGCGACCGCACCGGGCAGGGCCTCCGCATCGGCCACCACCGCTGCGCATTCGGCGGGCCATGCCGCCTCGGTGAACACGGCGCAACTGTCTTCGAGTCCGGCGACCGTGGTGGAGCACTCGTTCGCAGTGATGCGATTGACGTTCGGCTCGGTGCCGTAGCGCGGCTCCATGTCCACCGTCTTGCAGGTGGTCACAAGGTTCGACACGGCGGTGGCTTCGCAGGCGGATTGGAGGGCATCGGTCGCTTCGTCAATTCCGAAGTCGCCCACCAAGCAGTCGACGACGTGGCTGCAGATGCTGGTGCCGATGTCTTCGCAGAAGGTCTCGCCGTCGGTTTGGGTCGACGTACGCGCCGCGTTGTACGCATCGACGGCCGCCGATCCTTCGGACGCGACGCACTCTGCAGACGGCGTGGCAGTGGTTTGCTCTTCGATCGATCCGTTGATTCCCTCACACGATGCCGCTTCGACAGTCTCGACGCACTCCTCGACCAGGGCACTGTCGGCGACGTTGAGTTCGCCGTTCTCCGCGTCGGCGCAGTTGCTGTTCGCAGCGCGCGTGGCTTCCAGGCAGCTTTCGAGGGAAGCGGTGTCGCCGCTGCACTCGACCGCCCAGTCGCAGACTGCCTCGCAGTACGAGGTTTGAGGTTCCGATTTGAGTGCATCGCACGCCGCGATGGAGACGGTCGTGCCCAGGAGCAGCAGGGAGTTACGGAGCGTGGTGTTCATCGGTTCATCCTTGGTGGTGACTGAATGGTCATGCTTGCAGCAGTGGTGGACGCCACCACCGGCAGACTCGAAACTTAGCAGAGATGCGGTCTGCGGTGTGCAAACCAAAAAAAATGCCGGTGGAGGCCGCCCCCCCAAGAAGCTTTGAACCATAAGCTGGTTCGTGACTCCTTGGCAGCCTCCACCGACGAAGATTGTTGGCCCGAGGGCCGTCCGAATCGCCCGTGTCGGTGGACACGGGCGACCGGGGTTGAGCTACGCGGCTTTCGCGGCGGAATCGTCCGAGGTTGCAGCAGCCCAGATGACCACACCGAATGCAATCTTGTTGACGAAGTCAGCAAGGTTGTAGATGAGGTTGAGGGTGTCCGCGTCGCCGCCACCGGCGTAACCGTAGACGTAGCCGAGTGGGTAGATGACCCAGCCAACCGTCACGATGAGGCGCAGGGCGTTGAAGGCCTTTTGCGAAGCGGGAGTGCCGTTCTCGGCGCTGATCTTGCTGGCTTCACCGGCGAAGATTTCGTACACGATGTACAACCAGCCGGCCATTCCGACGGCGAAGCAGGGCCACAGGGCGGCCGAGCCGGCACCGGCGACTTCGCCGAGGTACCCGGCAACGAGCATGACGATCGACGCGGTCATGAGGCGCCAGAACAGCGAGGACGCGACGGCGGTGATGGCAGCGAGGATCAAGTAGAACTCGATGATTTGCAGCGGAACCGTGAGGAGCCAGTCGACGTACCGGAATACGGTGGGGCTTTCACCGGTCACGACCCACACTTCACGCATGTAGAAGTAGTGAAGTCCCGCGATTCCAGTCACCAGCGATGCCACGGAGAGCGAGGTCTTCCATTTGCCGACCGCGCGGTCGCGTTCCATGAAGAAGAAGAAAGTTGCAGCAACCATGGCTGCGGAAATGATCCAGAAGCTTACGCCGACAAAATCGCCGGGGTTAAGCATCAAAGTTTTGTCCATTTGTGCCTCCAAAAAAGCAAGGTTGAGCCGTCATGCGCGACACGGCCCCGTCGCAATCCCATGGTATGAGACTTGTGAGGTTTCGACAACGTAATGTACAGGTATTGAATACATTTTAGGTAGGTTTTGATTATGAAAATGGAGTTTAAATCCGTTTTTTCGAGCAGACCAAAAAAGTGAACATATTTTGAATAGGTTATGGATCGTTTTTTGAATAAGTTTAGAAATGCCCAGATTTAACGCCCGGGATGGCAATAAATGCGCGCTGATGGGTGTCCCCACTCAGTGAGGTCGGCATCGGGGGGAGCACAGGTGGACGAGACACGGTTGCAGACGGATTTTGAATCGCGGGAAGCCTTGGCCAACTACGTGATGGCCCAGTCGCCATGGGTCACGCCCGCAGCGCCGAGTCCTCACCGGGGCGGCCGGCGGGCGGCCGAGGAGCGGTTGGCCGCGATCAAACCCCGGCGCTACGGTCGCACGCGAAACCACTTGGACGGCGACGTGACGCGACTCTCGCCCTACATTCGCCACGGCGTGGTGTCCCTGCGGGAGGTGTACGAGCGTGCCGTCGAGCTGGTGACCAACCCAGAGCGATGCGAGAAATTCATCCAAGAGCTGGCTTGGCGCGACTACTGGCAGCGCGTGTACGCGGCGCATCCCGAGTGGATTTGGTCCAGCATTGAACCCTACAAGACCGGTTGGAGCGAGGCGGAGTATGCGCCCACCCTGCCGGAAGACGTCCGCGCCGGCGAGACGCCGTCGGCATGCATCAACTCCTTCATCCACACGCTGTGCGACACGGGCTACCTCCACAATCATGCGCGGATGTACCTGGCGTCGTACGTGGTCCACTGGCGACGGGTGAGTTGGCAGGCGGGCGCGAAGTGGATGATGGCGCAGTTGTTGGATGGCGATCCGGCCAGCAACAACCTCTCTTGGCAATGGGTGGCGAGTACGTTCAGTCGAAAGCCCTACATCTTTAATCTTGAGAATGTGCGGCGGTACACCGGCGCGTCGATCGATACGAGAACCGAGACCAATCGCGAGCTCGACGGGTCGTATGCGGATTTGTCGAGTCGCTTGTTTCCGCACCGGAGGTGAGCGATGGAAAAACGGTTCGTTTGGATACACGAAGACGCGCTTGGCGACGACCACCCCGTGCGCCGGGGCGCGGGCTCGGTGGACGAAGTGTGGTTCGTCTGGGATGAACACCACTTGGAATCAATGGGCTACGGTGCCAAGCGCCTTGTGTTCATCTACGAGACGCTCTGCGAGATGGGGGTTTCGATTGTCAAAGGTCGCACGGCAACGGTGCTCACTCGATATGCGGCCCAGCAGGGGTACGACACAATCTGGGTGCCCGAGTCCGTCAACCCCGCCCTTCAGGCCATCACCGAGGATCTCCGCGCCGAACTGCGTGTGGAGGTCGTGGCCGACACGCCGTTGGTTCAGTTTGAGCGGCCGCCAAATCTTCGACGGTTTTTTTCGTATTGGAAGACCGCAGGCCCGCGCTTGATGCGCCCATGATGCGACGGACGGCATTGCCGGTGGTTGGGTTGCGCACGGAGAGGGTGGTTTCACCGGCATCGCAACCATGGAGCCCAGATTCACTCCACGGAGTGCTACAGTTGGGGTAGCTTAGGCGTGCCATGCGACCCGACCTCGATTGCCTTTTTGTGCACACCCCGAAGGCAGACAACCACTATCTGCCGCTGGGCGACTTTTTCAACATCACCTACATGCCGATGGGGCTTGTGGCGCTGGCGAACGTGCTGCTCGAAGACGGCTGGAATGTTGAGATGGCGCACGCCGGTGTGGAGTGGCTCGAAGATCGTACGCAGCCAATCCCAGTGACCTACGCCGACCACACCATCCGCGCGATCGGGATCAGCCTCTATTGGCATTACCAGAGCTTTGATGCGATTGAAATGGCGCGCGAGATGAAGCGCACGCATCCGGAAGCATTCGTCTTTTTGGGGGGCGTGACTGCGGCGTACTTCGCCCAAGAGATTCTGGAGCAGTTTCCTTTCATCGATGCGGTGGTCTTGGGCCACGGTGAGGGGGTGGTCCGCAAACTGATTTCGACGCTCGCCAACGGTGAGGCCGTGGCCGGGGTGCCCAACATGGCGATTCGGGTTGATGGCGGCGTGCAAGAGACGCGTGGCGTGCCCTTTGACTTGGGCATGGTGCCGCCGCTCGACGAGCTTCGGTTTGGTGACTTGACGCCGCTTCGCAACGCCGACCGGTACGCCGCATCGTTCGGCTTTCCATTGGCCTACGGCCGGGAATACAGTCCCGAAGAGAACACGTCCATGCTCGCGATGGGGCGGTCGTTCTTTCCGCTGTTTACGGGGCGAGGGTGTCCGTGGAAGTGCACTTTTTGCGGCGGCAATCAGAAGACCCTGCGCAAGATCAATGGCACGGCCAAGGTGACGTGGCGTCACCCCGATCGGGTGCTGGACGACATCCGAGCAGCCATGGACTGGGGATACAAGACGATGTCGTTGTGCTTTGATCCGACGCCCTGGCGCGATGACTACTACCTGTCCGTCTTCGAAGCCATCCGGAAGGCGGGCCTTGATGTGGACTTCTATTTCGAGTGTTGGGGGCTCCCCACCAAGCGGTTCGTGGAGCAGTTCCGCGCAACGTTTCCAGGACCGGAGTCCTACCTGGCGATCAGTCCGGATGCCGGCGACGAGCGGGTCCGTAAGCTGAACAAACAGCGTTATTACAACGATGCAGACATGTTCGAAGCCCTCGGGTGGCTGGAAGATGCGCGCATCAGTTTCGACGTGTTTTTCAGCCTGGCACTGCCGCACGAGACCTTGGAGAGCGCGCAGAAGACGGCGTCCATGAAGCGGGTCATCGCGGAGCGGTACACGCACGCGCGCAGGGTCATGACGTGGACCGTTCAGCTCGAGCCCGGATCGCCCCAGTTCGAGACACCCGAGCAGTTCAATATGGTGACGGATCGCGACTGCTTCATGGACTTCTACCGGGCTCATGGCGGCGACCGTGCAGACACCTACTCGAGCCTCGGGTTCAAGATCAACGACTACTTTGGCGACGAGCGGGACGCTGGAGGGATCGCCGACTTCGAACGGCACCTTCAGCATCTCAAGTGCATGAACTTCTGCTTTCTCAACAAGGACCCGCGCCGATGGAATGCTCCGGCGGAAGGACGCGCTCACTGTTTGTCGCGTCGCAAGGAGCTGGCCAAGCGCCGGGGTCACCCGTTGCCCACGCTGCAGATCGGCGAGGGTGTGGACTACATGGATGCGTTGGACGAAGAGCGGAGGCTGCGCGGTCCCGTCGATCGAAAGAGTTGGCTGAGGAGCGACCCGTGAGCGGACGGGTCAACATTGTGGACTGCACGCTGCGCGAGGGGGACCAGACTGCTGGCGTGTCGATGCGCCCCGAAGAAAAGCTGGCCATTGCGCTGATGCTGGACGAAGCCGGCATCGCCTTGGCCGATGCCGGCATGCCCGCCGTCGGCGTGGGCGAGCAGAAGTTTCTGCGAGCGGCGGCAGACCAGTGTCGCCGCATGGTGATTGGTGCCTCCGTGCGATGCCGAGCCGACATGGTTCAGCTTGCGCTCGACTGCGGCGTCGGCGCGGTGTTCATCATTTGCCCGGTCTCAGACCGGCACCTTCGCGAACGGCTGGGGCTCTCGATTGGCCAGCTGATTGACGCGCTCGCTGCCTGCGTGGCCGCAGCCGGGGACCACGCGTCCATTGAGGTGGTCGCCGAAGATGCCACCCGAGCGAGCGATGCCAACCTCCACGCCCTGGCGTCCGCATCCAGTGACCTGGGCGCCGAGCGGTTTTACATCGCCGACACGGTGGGGTCGCACTCTCCGGAACACTGGCGGACAATGGTGCGGTCCACCCGCGCTGCGTTGGGTGCCCAGACCGCGCTTGGTGTGCATTGCCACAACGACTTTGGGATGGCCACGGCGCTGACCGTGGCGGCGGTGGAGCTGGGCGTCCGTTGGCCGACCGTCACCGTCAATGGTCTGGGCGAGCGAGCGGGCAACGCCGACCTTGGCTCGGTTGCGGCCGCATGCGAACACTTGCTGCGCGCGGATACGGGCGTGGACCTGACGGCGCTGCCAGACCTCTCTCGAGCCGTCGAGCGGGCGGCTTGCATCCCCGTCGCCGCCGCGCACCCGGTGGTTGGCGCCAACGCATTCCGCCACGAGAGTGGGATTCACGTTCACGGGGTTCTGGCGGACCCGAGCACCTACGAAGCCATCGCTCCGGAGGCGGTGGGCCGCCGGCGAACCTTGCTGCTCGGAAAGCACTCGGGAACGCACCACATCGAGCGGATCGTCGCCGACGCTGGGATCGGATTGACCAACCCAGAGATACGGCAACTCCGGATGCGGGTCCAAGACGAGACGATGCGGAAGCGGGAGGCGAGGTTTGACGCGGTGCTCGAGGCCGCGTCTCACTACCGTCGGTCTGCGCAGGGGGTGTCGGTCGGCGAAGTGCTACTGTGGGCCGCAGAACTGGTGGCGGAACGCGAATGAGTCAGACGCTGACTGAAAAAGTATTGAGCCGGGGGCTGACCGGACGGACAATGGATGGATCCGAGTGGCGTGAAGTCGAGCCCGACCTGTTGTTGGGGCACGATGCCACGATCGCGCTGGTCGTGGACCGGTTTGCCGATGCGGACAAGCCATTGGCGTTTCCCGAACGGTTGTTCTTGGTCGCCGACCACTTTGCCCCGCCATCCACCGTCGATCGCGCCAACGTGCTGCGGCGGTTTTTGGACTTCGTCGAACGGCATGGAATTGGTGGCCCGGCGGGCGGTACCTTTCAGATGATGCAGGGCATCTGCCACCAGGTCTTGGTGGAGAGTCCCCGCTGCGTTCCCGGTTCGATTGTGGTCGGAGCGGACTCGCACACGACCATGGCTGGGGCGCTGGGTGCGTTTGCCACCGGCATGGGCTCGACGGACATCCTTGCCGTGCTCCAGACCGGGACCACCTGGCTTCGGATCCCACCGTCGGATCGGATTGTATTGGAGGGGTCGATGGCCCCCCATTTGCGAGGAAAGGATCTGGCCTTGTGGATGATGCGGACGTACGGGGAAGGCGGCGCGGGATGGAAGGCCCTGGAGTTTGAGGATTGCACGGATGGCGATCCGATTCCCATGGACAGCCGCCTCACGCTCACAAACATGTCGGTGGATTGCGGGGCAGTGAACGGCATCTGGGTGCCCGACGACCTCACCCGACGATACTTCGAGTCCAACGGGGGCGTATGGCCAACGGATGCCGACCTTTCGCCCGACCCGGGGGCGACGTATGCCGCCGAGCATCGGCTGGACGTCACAAACCTGGCTCCTCAAATCGCGGCACCGTATTCGCCGGCAAACGTCAGCGACGTTGCCGCCGTGGCGGGCGAGCGCGTGCATCAAGTGTTCATCGGCAGCTGTGCCGGCGGTCGAATCGAAGAAATCGCCGACGCCGCATCGATTCTGAGAGGACGACGAATCGACTCCAGACTCAAGTTGGTCGTGACCCCGGCCTCGCAGGCGGTGTACCGCGCGGCCATGGAAGACGGCTCGCTCACGGCGTTGCTCGACGCGGGCGCAGTGATCACCAACCCCTCGTGCGGGGCCTGTGGCGGCATCGACAAAGGCCTGTTGGCCGCCGGCGAAGTGTGCGTGAGCACGTCCAATCGCAACTTTCGCGGTCGGATGGGCGATGTGGATGCGCGGGTGTTTCTTGGCAGTGGGTTGACGGCGGCCGCATCCGCGCTCACCGGGCGGATCACCGATCCCCGCGAGGTGATGCAATGATCCGAGGCTGTGCGATCGTGGTCGGCGATGACGTCAATACCGACCTGCTGCATCCGAGCTACTTCTTTAGCCTCGATCCCAAGACAGTTCGGAAGGGGTTTATGGGTGCCGTGACCTCGGTGGATGCTCGAGATGAAGACAAGTCACGCGTCATCGTCGCGGGCCGCAACTTCGGATGCGGGTCGTCTCGAGAGACCACAATGACGGCGCTGAAGCTGGCGGGAGTGAGGGGGGTGGTCGCCGAGAGCTTTGGACGCATCTTCTTTCGGAATGCGATGAGCCTTGGAATGACCGCACGAACGGTGCCGTCTTTGAAGGGGTTCGCCACGGCTGGAGACGCGTTGTGCATCAGCGGCAACGAGCTGCACAACGAACGCACGGGCGCAGCCCTGCCGCTCGACCCGCTCGACCCGTTCTGGGAAGCCGTATTGACGGCGGGTGGTCTGATTCCGTTTTTGACGACTCGAGGAGATCTCTGATGCACCATCCAGCAGCACCGTATGACGTCGATGTCGCGGTGATTGGCGGCGGCCCGGCGGGGATGAGTGCCGCCGTTCGATGCCGGTGGGTCAAGAGCTACCGCAGTCTTCCGTGTTCCGTTGTGGTGTTCGAGCCCGGGCCACTTGGGGGCCTGGCGGGGTGGCGGACGTGTTCGATCACGGGGCCCGGGTACCGGTATCTGGGCGATGGGCTTGTTCGGCGGATTCAGACCGACTTCGACCGCTACGCCATCCCCGTCATCGGAGAACGCGTTCAGGCGGTATCGAAGAAGGGGCCGTTGTTCATCCTTGAAACCAATGCAGGTCGAACCGTGCGGGCGCTCAGCGTCGTGGTGGCCACGGGGATGCGGCCCCTCGCGAACGAGCGGCATTTCCTGGGCCATGGATTGTTTGTCACGTACATGGGGTATGAGTATTTTCCCAAGCTGATGGCTCGGGTCGCCCAAGCGAGTGGCGGCGGTGTGGTGGTCTTTGGGAATCGGAAGTCCGTAAACCTGGTGGGCGTCATCGCACCCTTGGTGGAGTCGGCATCGCGCATCACCTGGGTGCTGGATGAGCCGGCGGATGGGGTTGCCCCCGACCTCCCCGGCACCGTGGTCCGGGGAACCCTCCATGCCGTCGAGGGGCACGGCGACGCGCAAGCGGGGTTTCGAGCCGGTGACGCCGAGGATCCAGCCGTTCCGGACTTTGAGCCGGAGTCCAAGGCGGGGGTCACGGGCGTCGTGTTCGAAGACAACGACGGCGTCCTGCACCGATTGGACTGCTCGGCAATCTTGCTCGACTACAACGCCTGGGAGACGCGAACGCGGCGGGATTGGGACGGCCTCAACCTGGCCGACAACGGCGAAGGGTTCGTCACCATCGACCCGTGGTGCGCCACCTCAATGGACGGCGTCTTTGCCGCGGGCGACATCACGGGTCGCTACCGCTCCACCGCCATGGCCCTGGGCGATGGGGTGAACGCTGGATTTTCAGCGGTTCGTTACACGCACCGGCGGAAGTTTGGTGGCGAGCCCAACCTCTTCGCCTACCGGAGCGCCGACCGCCCGTTGGATGGGGCGGAGCGCGATCTGCCCGAAGTGCCCGAGGACGCATGGCTCGTTCCGTTGGTTGACGGGGAGCACCTGCGGGCGGTGGCCGCGTCTCGACGGCCGGGTGGGGTGGCGCTGGCCTTGGATGCCGCAGTCAACGTGACGGACCTCCGAATGCACGTTGGAGGCGATCGGGGGGTCGCCAACGAACTCATCGAGGCGTGGTTGGATGCAAAGATGATGGCCGTGCATTGCAATCCGGGGCACCCGTGAAGCAGATCCTCCTCGACGCGATGGATTCCGACACGCTCTCAATGGATGCCGTGCGGGCGTTGTTTGCGTGGCAGGTTCAGCGAATTGACGCCGTCGGCGGTCTGGCGCGCGCGAGTGGGATTGACCCCGCCGCAATTGACCACTGGCTGGAGGTTCCCCCAGTGTTTACGGCCGCGTTCAAACGCTACGCGCTGTTTGGTGGAGACGAACCGGTGGCCGAGTTTCGGACCTCGGGCACGAGTGGGCAGGGGTTTGGTCGCTCCCTGTTCAGTGCCGATGGACTTGATTTGATGGCTGCCGCGGTCCGGCGGAACGCGGACCGAATGTTGTTTCCAGACCGAGTCGCGACGCGGGTCATGGTGTTGGCTCCGCCCCCGGATGCCGCTCCGCATTTGATCATGGCGTGGGGAATGGCGCGTCTGGTGGCCGAGTTCGGCACCCCCGATTCGGGGTTCTGCGTCGGACCCGATGGCCTCGATGTTGCCGCCGTTCTCCACACGCTCGAGCGGTCGGTTGAGCCGGTCACCCTGATCGGGGCCAGTTTTGGATTTGTGCACTTGCTCGATGCGATGGATGACGCAGGGCGTCGTGTCGCATTGCCCAAGGGGTCGCGGATCATGGATGCCGGTGGGTTCAAGGGTCGAAGCCGGGCGGTCGATCGCGGTGAGTTGATGGCTTCGTTCACCCGACTGCTCGGTGTTCCCGCCTCCCACCAGGTCAATGTGTTGGGCATGACCGAGCTGGCCAGTCAGTTTTACGACAACGCCTTGTCGAACCCCACCGGCCCGCGAGTGAAAGTGAACCCGCCGTGGACCGCCACAGCAGCCTTGGATCCGCACACCCTTGAGCCCGTGCCCGACGGCGAAGTCGGGGTGCTTCGGCACTTGGACTTGGCCAACATTGATCGGCCCTTTGTGGTCCAGACAGATGACCTCGGCCGGTGCGTCGATGGCGGTTTTGAAGTGCTGGGGCGGGCGGTGAATGCCAACGATCGGGGATGTTCCATCACCGTGGATGCCTTGATCCGAGGTGAAGGATGACGGCGCTGAACGCCTGGTGGTTGCCGCCGGACCTTCGGACAATGGTGGCGGCGGAAGACACGCTTGCTGCGGGCGAAGTCTCCGTTTCGGTTCCCTGCCTGGATGCCAATGCAGTGCGGTCGTTGGCGTTGGAACTCAAGCACCGGCAGCGCACGGTGCTCCAGAAGCGCTCGATCGCATCGATTGTGTCGAGTCTGGATGCCGTCGCAGCATTGTGGCTGGATGAGCAAACCCCTGAACGACAGGTGGCCGCGACGGTTCTTCCTCAGGTCACCGGTTTCTCGTCGGAGATGGTGCGCGAGTCCATCGATTTGGAACAACGGTCTTCGCGAGCCGATCACATGTGGCGAGCGCTGCGGTCGGAGTTTGGCGACCCGGCTGTGCTCGATGGTTTTGCGGCGAATCCCCACCTTGCGGGCGCTGGGCGGACGATGGCCGTCGGCCCGGCGCTCGTGGGAGCCGTGTTCTCGAGCAACATTCCCGCGCTGCCGCACCTGACGGTGATGCGCAGCTTGATGGTGAAGAGCGCGTTTTGGGGTCGGGTCAGTTCACGCGAGCCCACGTTCCTTCCGCTGTACCTCGAGACGCTCTGGCGCGTTGACCCGGAACTTGCCGGATGCTGCGCGTGCTTGTGGTGGCCCAGCAACGACCGGGTCGTCGAGCACGCGTTCCTTGCGGAGAGCGACTTCTTTGTAGGGTGGGGGAGTGCGGAGGTGGAACGTCACTTTGCTGCGGTGCTGCCCCCGGATACTCGGTCCGTCTTTCACGGTCACCGGATCGGGTTTGCCCTGATTGACTCGCCTCAGGCGTTGCCGGCGACGGTGGAAGGGCTCGCAATCGATGTGTGCCGCTTTGACCAGCAGGCCTGCCTGTCACCGCAGGCAATTTTCTTTCGCGGCAGCATGGCCGATGCACTGGCTTTTGGGCGGCGACTGGGCGCGGCGATTGAAGAAGTCGGCGAGCGACTGCCCCCCCGTCGCCTCGATGCCGGAGAAGCGATGGCGGTGCAGCAGTTCCGCGGCGCCGCCGAACTCGCCCCGTCATTCAGCGGCGGTGCGTTGGTCACGCCCGAGTCCGGTGAGCTGCAGTGGACTGTCGCGGTCGATCGGTACGGGCAGTTCCCGCACAGTCCGCTGCATCGTTGCATCACCGTGTGCCAGGTGGATGATTGGTCCGAGGTCATCGACACGTTGGGGCCCATACGGCCTTGGCTGCAAAACGCCGCCCTTGCAGTAACCGGCGACGATGAAGGCGCCCTTCGCATGGCCCTGGCGCGCCTGGGTGTGTCTCGTCTGTGTCGGCCGGGAGACATGGCGGCGCCCAGCATGATGTGGCACCACGACGGCGTGGCCTGCTTGGCCATCATGGTTCGGTGGTGCGATGAGGAGGACACGCCGCCGTACGGCTGAGTCGTTTGGTGTCCGGCGGGCGCGTTCCAGACGCCTTCCCGCTGGAGCGGGAACCGTCAGGGCTTGTCGTCCGTGTTGTTCCATGCGCCGTCTTCGCACCACCACAGCACGCCCTCATCGTCGGTGCACATGGTGTCTTCCCAGGTTCCTTCACAGGGCTCGTCAGAGTCGAAATCCTCTGCGCACCCGTCGCCCGGTTTGGTGCCAGTGTCGCCGCCATTGTCGGGCTTGTCATCGTCGCCGTCGCCGCCGTCGGGTTTGTCGTCCTCACCGTCGCCGCCATCGGGTTTGTCGTCTTCGCCGTCGCCGCCACTCCCGGGATTGCCGTCTCCGGCGTCGCCTCCTTCTGCATCGGCATCGGCGCCGGTTTCATCCGCCCCCTCGGAGTCACCGTCCGGTTCCCCCCATGCGGCCGTGTCGTCCTCACTGACGGGTTTCAGTGTGCCTTGTTGGCACCCGATTGCCACCAGGATCAGCGCGGTGGCGGTTGCTTGCGTTCGGTTCACGGTGAGCCCTCCTGTGCCTTCATCATACCGGCAAATGCGGCCTGGTCGCGTCCGTTGCGGACGCGGCAAAGGGGGATCATGCCGCCAGGGCAGCCAGATTCGCCAACAACACGGCGATGGTCAGCAGCACGCTGGTCAGGTGGAGTCGCTTGAATGCGGCATCGTCGCCCGAGTCTGTGGCGCGGTTGGTGGCGGGAATGATGGCGTGGCAGATCAATGGACAAACGATGGTCGCCGCTGCGATTCCATACTGCAGTGCCGGAGGCGAGTCGGATGCGATCAACGCCGCCAGGCCCCCAACGCCGGTGGCTGCAACCAACAGAAAAAACTTGGGCCAGATGGTTCGAATGGACCGTCCAAAGTCGTCTCGGCTCAGCGTCTTCACCATCGAGGGCGCGACGATTGCGGTCTGAAGCACAATGATGCCGACGCTCATTCCGGCGAAGTAGTGATGCATGAGGGCTCCATTCGGTGAGGGGCGTCTCCATCCTGCTATCGGTTTGCGGCTTGGGTGGGCGATTCGGGTGATTTTTTTTTCGGTTGGGGATACGAACAGTGCGGTGGGAGCATAGACGAACCGCCCGTGCGAACCGGTCATCAAGGCCGGTGCTTTGATACACCCAAGAGGAACCATCATGAAGACCTACCTTGCCCTTGCCTTGCTTGTGCCCGCGCTTGCGCTGACGGCATGCGATGACAAAGCCGACGACACCGGAGACACGGCTGCAGAAGCCGACGCTGACGCCGACGCCGACGCCGATTCCGATGCCGATGGCACCGTCCACGAAGTGCTCACGGCTGATGGGGACATGACCTTCACCCCCGAAGACCTCACCATTTCAGTCGGCGACACCGTGCGTTTCGTGATGTCCCCGACCCACAACGCAATCGAAGTGAGCGAGGACACCTACGCATCGCGTGGCACCGCGGCCCTCAACGGTGGATTTCAGGTCACCTTTGGCCAGACGGATGAAGTCACGTTCACGGAAGCCGGCACGCACTACTACGTCTGCACGCCACACGTCACGATTGGGATGGTCGGAACGATCACCGTCGAGTAGTGTTTCGGCCGCTGGGCCCGACAACGCACTTCGCCCGGCTCTGTGGAGCCGGGCGTTTTGTTTGGCGCATCGTCTTGGATGAGATCGCGTGTCATCGCGGTGACATCTGGACTTTCGGGCCGTGGCGTCGTTGCCGCTTCCTCCGAACAACGATTAACCTACCGGCAAGTAGAAATACTTCGGGAGGGAACATGAGCGGTCGATTCAACTTGGTGATGGCGGTCATTGCGGTGGCCTTTGCAATGGGGTGCTCCGGCACCGATGCGCACGACACCGGCGAGGTGGTGGACCTCACGGACAATGCGAACGCGGACATTGAAGAGTGGGAAGAGTTCTTCGGCAACGGTTCTCGCGATGACCTGTGCAACGGCGGGCAGATCTCGGGTGAATCCGCGGAACGCATGATTCGCATGACCCAGACGGGTTCGAACGAAACCATTTACACCACCTTCTCGCGCATCGATGCGATCGCTGCGTTGTTCGAAACTTGTGGCGATCCGTGGGGAATGTTTCCCACCGCGTACCGTCACATCACCCGTCGCATCATTCAGGCGATCGAGAACGGCGAAATCGACGACCGTGAGTGGGGTCGCCGAATCGTGGTGGACTTTGCCGGTCGGTATCTGTCCAACCTTCGCGCGGCACTCAATGGCCGGGACCCTTCGTATGCATGGAAGCAATACTATTTCCTGGCGGACCAACCGGATGTGTCGCGGACACGAGCCGTGGTCGTCGCGATGGTCGCACACCTGACGCTGGATTTGCCCCACTCGTTGGTGGCCATCGAGAGCACCGAGGACCACAAAAACGACTACTTCGTGCTGGGCGAGTTGATGATTGAAATCACACCGCACTTCATCGCAGACCTGCGTGACTACTACGACACCGACGCCGAGGCGATCTTGAACGGTTTCTTCATGGGTCGCTGGGTCGACGGTGTCTTCGGTTCAGACACCACAATCACGTTGTCCTATCAGACCATTCGGACGAAGGCCTGGAACGGCCGTTGGTACCTGGAGAGTCCCGTGACGGCGTGGATGGCAGAGGCCGAGATTTACACCGCATTCTGGACGATTGACGGCGTGCTCGCATCGCTCGACGCCGCGGGCACCATCTGACGAGAGGGGCCGGGCGGCTACCAAATGAATGGAATGAAGCGCTTCGAACGCGCGCGGTACGCCGGCCACTCCGGGTAGCGCGCGAGCGATGCGTCCTTCTTCAGCATCCTTGGGATCCAGTACGCGGAAATCATTGCTCCCAATGCCGTGAGTGGAAGCCAGTGCAGGGGGATCGCAACGAACCCGAGGTAGATGAGAAGCTCGCCGAAGTAGTTGGGGTTTCGCAGCCTGGACCACAACCCTGTTGTGATGAGTCCGGGCTGCACGGCGAGGATGGTGTGCTTTTGCATGTCGGCCGCAAAGTGAAAAAACACGCCAATGATGTACGTCATGATGCAGAGCCCCAACCACGGCAAGGGCATCTCCAGGGACCGACTGCAAATGATGTAGGGGGCCGTCCAGTACAACGTGAGTGCCGCCCAGATGACCAAGCCGTACCACAACGGTGTCCGCTGTTCCCAGGTCTTGTCGCCGAACAAGGCGGACTTCATCACCCACAACACGCCGTAGGTGCCGTGCAGTGCGGTGTAGACCCACGCGGTTGGATTGTCCCATTGATCAAAGTGGTGCATCAATGCGAAGCAGGCCACGGCGGTGGCGCCTTTGTGACTGTCGATAAAGTGCTTCTGCTTCACGATTGTTCTGGGGGTGATTCGGTTCGAACAGGCCAATTCGTTGGAGACGACTCGGGTTTGCCTTCGATTGTATTCAGGGCTCGGTCAACGATAACCGGTCGCCGGATCCGACGTTCTCCACGGTTTGAATCGCCCCACTTGGCCATCGGACTTCCACAGTGAAAGGCGGCGTTCGATCGCCCAGCCCCACGACCTGCACCTTTGGAATCGAGGAGTTGAATCCAGATGAACGGGTGACCCAGCGCGTCACCGCATTGTCTTCGTTGTCGGCGGTGTGGACCCAGATCAGGGCGCCGACGCCGTCTCGGTTGCTTCGGGTGCCGTTCAGAGTCACGGAAATCGCTGACGCAGAATCGCCCTTTGAACTGATGAACAACCGGTTTGGTTCTTCTTTGTCGGGGATCTGGTTCATGCCACCGTTGCCAATGTACAGGTCGAGATCAAGGTCGTTATCGATGTCCACCATCACGGTGCCATGGGTTCGATAGGGGTAGTCACGGTAGGGTTCACCGCTTGCATCCCGCGGCGCCTCGAAGTCGATTTGCGCGGAGACATCGGACATGATCACTCGGCCGTCATCGGCGATCTCCGACACCACCAGGCGATTCACACCGCCCATGACCGGCTCGCCATTTCCAAAAAAGAAGTCCGAGAACCCGTCCATGTTCAGATCGCCGACGGCAAAGCCCATCACGCGCATTTGCACCGGAGTGTCTGTGCCGAGCAGTTCCGACAAGCCCAGACCGACAAAGTCTCCGGCGCCGTCATTGAGGAACACCATGGGCTCGTCGCCGAGGTCTTCTGGAGCCCACCCCGAACCGCTGTTCGCGGTCACAATCAGGTCAACGAGTCCGTCGTTGTTGACGTCAGCTGCCGACGACCCGAACGCCTGATGGGGTGCCGTCAGGGGCGATTCTCCCGCGTCGGTAAAGGAACCGTCCCCTTGATTGATGTACAAGACGTTGGGTCCAAATAACGTGGGCACAAACAGGTCAATGTCGCCATCCGGTTCAACGTCGATCCAGGCGGCGGTGTGGTTGTCCAGCGCCATCGCCACGCCCGCGGATTCCGCGACTTCCTCAAAGGTTCCGTCTCCGAGGTTTCGATACAGCTGATTTGCGGCGCTGGCAATGCCGTCGGACCAGTCGTACTTGTTGCTGATGAATGCATCGAGGTGACCGTCGTTGTCGTAGTCTCCCCACGCGACCCCGAAACCTTGGCGGGCATCGGTCCCGATGCCGGCCTCGTCGGTGACATTGGTCCATTGCACCCAGCCGGATGCCGGGTCCACGCCGTCATTTCGGTAGAGCGCATCGCGGCCGGCCGTGCCCCAGCCACCGCTCGCGACCCACAGGTCAGGGTCACCGTCGTTGTCGTAGTCTGCGGCGGCGACTGCAGCGTCGTGTCCCGTGGTGGGCGCATTGGGCTGCTCCACAAACAAGCCTCCCGGGGTGTTGAGCAGCAGCGTCGCGGGGTCGTCGGGGTTTGCCAAGTACAGGTCGACGAGGCCGTCTCCGTTGAAGTCAGCAGCGGCGGTCCCGCGATTTCGGCGAAACCTGTCTTGGACTCCCGCCAGCACCGCTTGGTCGGTCAGCCACGCATCCGGTGACGCACTGGAAGACAGTGGACCTCCATCGTCCAGCACGTAGCAGTTGCCGTCCTTGGCCCGGTGCTGGCCGGCCTCATCGCAGGGAAGATTTGCGCAACCTGCCGCGCACGTGAAGACCGCGACGGCGACCCGTTTCATTGGTCGCATCCGGTGACGGAGCCGTAGTCGACGGTTTGGTCGCCGGCAATGGTGACCGCCCGTTGGTCGCACAGCACCGGGGAGTCCGATGCGCCCTGCGATACCGACATGGTCAACTCGATGATGCCCTCATCAAAGATCACCGGGTCTCCTTGGGAAGGGCACGGATCGCTGGAACCGTCAAAGGGCACCATGTGGCCTTCGATGTCCATCGGGTCGGCCAAAATGATCTGGCAAAAGGATGCGATGGGACCGCCACCATCGGCGCGCTCGGCGAACACCACCATGCCGTGGAGCGGAAGGCCCGCGAGCTGGTTGTACACAATCCGTATTCGACCGGGCCCGGTGTCCGGCGCATCGCCGTCGGGTTCGGAGCCGGTGTCGGCGGGCGGGGCATCGATGGAGGAGCCGCTGTCCTGTGTGCGCGCTGGAGTGCCCGAGTCACCATGCGGGTGGCAGGCCAAATCGGTGCCTCGGGATGCCCCAGGGGGGCAGGGCACTTCCGCGCGGCAGAGGCCCTCGGAGTCGCGGTTGAATCCCGTTTCGCAGGGCGCGCGACACCCCGAGAAGGCGGCTGCCAAAGCGGCAGCGCCGGCGATTGAAACCGCCAGACGGGGCCGCCTTGGGTGCGGAGTTCGAGCGACCAAGAAGGGCATCGCAGGGAGCGTAGCATTTTTGCGGTCGGGTTTGGCGGAATCGGGTGTCCACCGCAAACCGTGCGCATCCGTTACTCCATGGCATGGGCTTGAAGGCGGCGACACTGGTGTTGATGGGATTCGGGCTGGGCTGCAGTGCCGCCTCCCGCGACGGAACACCCGACCGGCGTGTGGAAACCCTTCCGTGGTCGGCACCCGATCAGTGGGGCCCACTGGAGGTCGGTGCGCTCACGATGCGCTGGGTCGATGCCCGTGGAAAAGAAATGGTGGCAGAGGTGTGGTTTCCTGCCGCACCCGATGCTGGTGATGTGCCGCAACCATACCCGCCCTTGGGGTTGGCTGCCGAAGCCTTTCGAGCGGTGGGGCCCGACTCCCGGTACGGCCCGTACCCGCTGGTGGCCTTCTCCCATGGCTACGGTGGGGTTCGGTTTCAGTCGCTGTATTTGACCGAGTATTTGGCGAGTCATGGTCATGTGGTGGTGAGTCCACAGCACCGCTACAACACGTTTCTTGATCTCAACGACGATCGCCTGTTGGACGTCATCATCGAACGACCGGGCGATGTGATGGAGGCAGTCGATGAGGTGCTGCGACGTGCTGAAGTCACCGACGACCGCCTGTATGGGATGGTCGATGGCGAGCAATACGCGGTCATGGGGCATTCTTTTGGAGGGCTCACCTCGATGATGGTGGGGGGCGGTCGGATTGACCCCGACGGTCTGCATGCGCGGTGCGATGCGGGGCTCGGACGACTGTGCGACACCATGCGCCAAATTGACGAAGAACGATTGGCGGGCCATCGGATGTCCGACCCCCGAGCCATTGCAACCGTTCCGATGGCGCCCGGGCTCTGGTATGCCTTTGGCAACGACGGCATGACGGCCCCGGGGCTTCAGGGTGTGCGTGCGCCGCTTGTGGTGGGTGGGGATGCCGATCCAGTGCTCGATTACAACGCTGAAATTCTGCCTTCATACAACCATATGGCGAGCCCAAAGACCCTCGTAAACTTTCACGGTGCGGGCCACTATGCCTTCTCAAATATGTGCGACTTGGCGCCGTTTTTTACGGATGAATGCACCGGGGATGATGCGCAATGGGCGGAGGTGGACCGGGTTCAACGGTTGAGTCGAACGGTGACGCTCGCGCACATTCGCACCGTGATGGGCGACAGTCCGGAAGACGGCGACTACACGGCCTCGGTCTGGTTGGCCGATGAAGCAAATGTGTCCGTCCTTCACGATTAGCGTGCGCGCGTTGCCGCACCCAAAAGCGTTCGGCGGTTGCTGGGGTGTTCCGGCAAACCGCATTAGGAACGCGCATCACAGGGGAATCCCATGCGTCACCCGGTCCGTTGCGCCTCCGCCATCGCCCTCGCTTCATTCATCGTTGCGTGTTCGTCTGAACATGCCGAGCCTACTCCGTCGATGGGAGGCGACAAGACGGCTGTCGCTGCCGAACCCGCCGAGCCGGTCGGAACCGCGGCGCCCGCGGAACCCGCACGGGCCGAAGCCACGGATGATTCGTACCGCGAACAAGCCCTTGCCCTGGTGGCTGCGATCGATGGCGATGCCGATGCCGCAGCCATTCTCGCGCTGGCCGATGCGTTGACGGCCACCGGGCTGTCGATGCTGCCCGCGATGAAAGCCGAGCATCCGGTCTGCGCTGCGTACCTTGATGCCATCACCGCGGTCGGCGCTACGCTCAAAGACCTCCCGCTGGAAGAGATCGAATCCGGCTACCACAGCGATGGCAAGCTGCCCCCCATGCCCTCGGCAGAGTGCTACCACGGCAAGGACTTGGTGGTTCACCCTGCGACCGTCGCCGCCTTGGCAAAGAAAGGCCTGAATGGGCCCGACGAGCGGCGGAGCGCCAAGGGAGAAATCGTTGAGGTCTTGGGGCATCTGACGGCGATCGAACCCGCGCCATCGACGGCGGAATAGCCGGCTTGAGCGGCTGCACCGATGGCAGGCTCACGGTCGGCCGTGGTGTGCCCCTGCGACCGCGCACGCGCCAGCGCACCGTGGAGGGTCGACCATGAGGCGTGGACCGTTGTTGATGATCGCCGCCACGCTGGCCTTGACCTGCATGTCGGCCACAGTGAAGGTGGCGCGAGCCGAGTTGGATACTTTGGACATCGTGGTCTGGCGGTCGCTGGTGGCGATTCCGTTCAGTTGGTGGTGGGTCAGGGGTGCCAGTCTTCGGATCGAACGCACGGGAATGCTCGGCATCCGAATCGGATTGGGCTTTGCGGCGATGCTTTGTTTTTTCACAGCACTGAAGGGGTTGCCGCTCGCCGATACCGCGCTCATCACCAAGCTCCAGCCGGTCCTGATTGCGCTGGGCGCCCCCCTCGTCCTGGGGCGGAAGGAGCGCAGCGATCCGAGGCTGTGGGGCCTGTTGTTGGCCGGCCTCGCGGGCACGGTAATCTTGGTCGCGCCCGGTGCACTGTCCGGCAGCGTGTGGGGTTTGTGGGCCCTGGCGTCGAGCGTATTCTCAGCGGGAGCCCACATCGCCCTTCGGGGGCTCAAGAACGAACACTCCGGGGTGGTCGTGTTCTGGCTGCAGGTGTCCGTCTGCGTCATGGCTGTGGCGCTGGTCATGGCGACGAAGGGCGGGCCCACGCTGCCCCCGGCCGGCTTGTGGCCGGTGCTGATTGGCGTGGGGCTCTTTGCGACCGCAGGGCAGTTGTTGATGACCCACGCCTACGCGGCGGATGCGGCCGGCAGGGTGGCAGCGGTGCGGTTTGTTGGCCCCGTCTGGGGGGTCGCGGGAGACGTCCTGTTGTTCGGGGGTTGGCCGGCGATGCACGTCTGGATTGGCGGGTGCATCGTGGTGGGTGCCGGACTGCTGGTGACCGTGCCGTCCGGCCCCACACCCCGGTGATTTGACCGACCATTGGGTCTGTGGATGGTCGGCGGCGGGAGAGGACCATAGAGTGCAACGGGGAGAGAGTCATGCCGTTGATTGCCGTGCCCATCGATTTGCCGCCGGATGTCGTCGAACTCAGGGCGGGAGATGTTGACGCCGATGGGGTGTCGGACTTGGTCGCCGTTGAGCGTAATCGCCGTCCGTCCGCGCCCGACGAGCTCGCCGTGACCGTGTTCCACTTTGGGAACGATGGACGAGTCTCCTCCAGCTGGCGCACCGATCTTGGGGCGACTCCGTTGGTGCTGGACATCGAGTCGGGACTCTGGGCCATCGATTCGGGGGGGCTGAGTCGGATCACGGCCGACGGAATTCAGCCGGTGGTTTCAGCGCCGACGCCGCTTGCCGGGTTGGGCGCCACCACTCCCGTGTTTGCGGATGTGTTCGTTGACCTGGAAGACGATGGCATTGCCGAGGCGGTGGTGTCCAACGGAGGGACGCTGCGGGTCATTGGGGTCGATGGCCGCGAACGGGCGCGGGTGGCCACGCCGCACCGCGGCGAGTTGGAAGTCAAGAACCGGGGCGGCATCCGCTTGGTGACGTCTTCGGTTTCTCCCGACTGGCACATCGATGATGTGAACGGGGATGGCATTCGGGACCTCCTGTTGCCGGAGGGCACCACGGCCAAAGTGGTGCCGATGGGGCCCGATGGTCCTGCTGGGGCCTTCTCCATCCGGCTCCCCGTCAACATTGCGCCCGTCCCCCGAGAAGGCACGCGCAAGAAAGATGAAACGCGCAAGGACGTCATGGCCGTGTGGCTGAAGGACCTGGACGGCGACAACCGCACCGACTTTGCCGCGCAGCTGTGGGTGACCGAAGGCAGTTGGATGGGGGCCGAGGGCGAGCTGGTTTTTGCCCGGGGTACGGGTTCTGGGTTCGGCCCACCGCAACGCATGCCGAGCGACAACGCGGTGCTCCTTGTCCGTGCGGTCGATCTCGATGCCGATGGCGACGTTGAGATGGCAACGGCAGAAGTGGACTTTGGGGTGGGCAATCTCACCCGCGCCATGCTGACGCAGAAGATTCGAGTCGACATTCTGTACCGACCGATGCGCGACGGTCGCTACGGCGACGGTGCCGATCTTCACAGTGTGGTGGTCCCGGTGGGCAACGATCGCGACCCGCCGGTCAAGATGGAACACGACGTGACCGGAGATGGAATTCCCGATCTGGTGACTTCGCAAGACTCCAGCCGGGTTGAGGTCTACGCAGGCACCGGCACGGGCTATTCTCGGGAGCCCGTCGCCTCCCTGGATGTTGGCTTTGAGCAAGGGGAAGACAAGCTCTGGGTTGGCGACATCCGGGGGGATGCACGGGCCGAGATTGTGGTGTGGCGGTTGCGGACCCGTGCCGCAAAGTGCTTGATGGTCACACCCTGAATCCATCTGCGGCCATCGGGCTCAGACAAAAAAAGGGGCCGCTTCGCGAGAAGCGACCCCTGCATCGGGCGCGCGTTTCACGCGCCATCGAACCTATTCGACAGTGAGCGAGAAGGTGATGGACACATCGTTGGCGCCACCGATTGCGGCGAACCCTTCGGTCGCAACGAGTTCGGGGTCGTTTGCAGTCTTCACAGTGTTGCCATTCTGCAGCGGCATGTGGCGCAGCGTCACAGTGAAATCTCCCTCGCCGGTAGCGATGGTCGTGATGTCGTTTTCAAGTCCGATGGGAAGACCGTTGACGTCCAGGTCATCGTAGGTGTGCTCGACGAGTGCGTCTGGGTTCTCACCGGTGGCGCGGCTGGACACCGCGTCGCCCGTGAAGAACACGTGGTGCTCATCATCTTCGTCGGCGATTTCCGGGGTGACGTCTTCGATGGGGTCTTCGAGTTCGTTCAAGAAGCGCAGCGAAAGCGAGTACTCGGTGGCGTTCGACAGCACGATGTCGTCGATCTCTGGGTTGGCGGTGCCGTCCGCATCGGACCAGAAAAACACCGACTCGGCGCCGTCCCCATCGGTAAAGGTGAGCTCCACTGTGGTCATGACCTCATGGTCGTGGTGGTGGTGGCCGTGGTCGTGGTCGTCCTCTTCGACGTCAGAGCAGGCCGAAAGCCCGAGGAGCAAAAGGGGGGCAATGCGAGTGATGGACATGGTTGCAATCCTAAAGGGTTCAGGGGTGAGTGGTTGTCGAACACCGGCGACCATCGATTGAGGCCGCGACGTCTGTTTGCCATCCCGCTGTTATTCCAAACCTCTTTTTATTGCAATCGGATTGCAATAAATAATGACGACCTCACTCGCCGGGGGCAGTGGAACGGCTCGGTGGTTGCCCTCACAGGTCCATTCCCACCCGAATTCGCACATCGCGACCCGGGTGGTCCGCGTAGTACCGGAGGAGGCTGGTGTACTCCCGATACGCTGTGTTCATCAGGTTGGTTCCATCAACGCCCACCCGAATGGGTCGCCGAGTGCCCACCTCCGCGGTGATTCCTGCACCAAACAACGTGTACCCTGGAGGCGGCGGTGCAAAATCGCGCCCGGGTTCAATGTGAGATTGCGACGCAACCAAGTCGGTGTTCACGTTCAGTTCGGCATTTTGCACAACCCCCAAGGAGCGGATGCGCCCAATGAGGCTCAGGCGAAGGTAGTCGCTGGGTAGGCCAATGAGGTGGTCTCCTGAGGCGCGGTCGGTTGCGCGCACGATGCCCCCAAGGGCGTGGACGCCGACGACCGATTCCGGACCCAGTGTGAGCGAACCGTCGGCGCCGTAGAAGTTGGCGTCAATGGCCCCAAACCCCCACGTCGGAAAGGTGCCTTGAATGGTCACATCAAAACGGGGGCGGCCCTCTGCGTTCAGCTCTGGGGCGAAATAGATGTAGTCGTCCACCCGCTGCCCGTAGACCGACGCTTCGGCTTCCACTGCCGCAGTTCGGAGTCCGGTTGTCAAGGAGCCGTTCAAGATTGTCTCGGGCCCGAGGTCCGGATGGCCATTGGCGTACACCGGGAATGTCGGCGCGCTTCCCAGCATGTAGGCTTCGTCGACTGCGGGAAAGCGCGTCGCGGTCGACAAGTCCAGCTTGACGTCGAGGTGTTGGGGCACCAAGTGCACAAGTGTGCCCAGCGAAACCGAGAGGGCATTGTAATCGGCCGGGCACCGTGCCTTGTCTCCGCGCTGTTCGCACGAGGCGGGGTCCAGCGTTTCTCGGCGGATGTGGGCATCGTAGTCGTTGTCACGGAGATAGGCTGCACGGCCCAGGGCGTCGGCCCGCGCGCCGGCTTCGAAGTCGACCCGTTGCAACGAAAGCCGCTCGTACGCAAAGAGTCCGCCTGAGAAGCTCCGGTAGTTGGGGATCAGCGACCATCCGCGGTACACGTTCTCTTGAAAACTCCCTTGAAGCCCCACACCGCCCTCGAGCTCACCGAGAGAAATCGATGACCGGGGGTGGCTGTAGACCGTGTCAATGGAATGCGTTCGGAGCGTGAAGTCGTACTGCGGGCCCGACGTCGAGCGGCGCGCATGGTCGTATTCTTTGCGGAGGTTTACCTGAAACGCGTACTTGGCTTCGGCGGTACCCCAGTCGCCGTCCAACTCGGTTTGCAGAATGCCAATGGTGTGGGTCACATCTTGGTACGCGCGGTCGACTTCGTAGGTCGACTCCCAGAGGTCGGCGGTTACCGGTCGGTCGGCTTCCAGCTGTGCCAGGAACTCATCGGGTGTTCCGTGGGTGTGCCCATAAAAGACACCGGAAACAAAATCATGGTGATGCAGGCTAAACCGCGCGGTCCCTCCGGCCCATTCGTGGGCCACGGCACCGCCCACGTTCCAGGTCTTGGAGGCCGTGTTGCCCAGGTAGTATTCCGGTGCTTTTTGGGTGGCGCCGACCGCCCCGTTCCCTTCCAGCCGCGCGGACCATCCGGAACTCGACCCCACGTCGAGTCGCGCCGCGGCGTAAGGCCGTCGCCCATTGGTGTTGTACGAGGTCAGTATTTTGCCGTCGATGCCGGGGCTGTCCCGC
>JAYZVA010000031.1:0-12177 GCA_036156175.1 Myxococcota bacterium | reverse complement strand
CGTCCACGCTGCTCATCAACGAGACCACTGACGGAATACCGATCTCGCCCTCGTCGCCTTCCAACGCCTTCAGCGCCGAACCGCGAATCACCGGAATGTCGTCTCCCGGGAAATCGTACTCGTCCAGCAGTTCCCGAACTTCCATCTCCACCAGCTCCAACAACTCTTCATCGTCCAGCTGATCAACCTTGTTCAGGTACACAACGATCCAGGGAACGTTCACCTGACGGGCAAGCAACACGTGCTCTCGCGTCTGAGGCATCGGACCGTCTGCAGCAGACACCACCAGAATCGTGCCGTCCATCTGAGCCGCGCCAGTGATCATGTTCTTGATGTAGTCGGCGTGTCCCGGGCAATCCACATGGGCATAATGACGGTTTTCCGTCTGGTATTCCACGTGCGCCGTGTTGATCGTGATGCCGCGCGCCTTCTCCTCGGGAGCCTTGTCAATCTCCTCGTAGTCCATGAAAGTCGCACCACCAGATTCCGCAAGCGTCTTCGTGATTGCTGCTGTCAGCGTCGTCTTACCGTGATCCACGTGACCAATCGTGCCGATATTCACGTGGGGCTTCGAGCGATCAAACTTTTCCTTGGCCATCTGAGGGTCCCTCCACGAGAGATTCTCTCGCGCTGGTGTGTGGATGTACTGAGATTGTTGTTTGTCAGAGCAGACCCAGCGGGGACTGTCCGACCTTGCAGGATGTAAAAGGTGGAGCCCATGACCAGACTTGAACTGGTGACCTCCTCCTTACCAAGGAGGTGCTCTACCGCTGAGCTACATGGGCGTGGGGTTTTGGTGGCGTGCCACCTACGGTGAAGAATGGAGCGGGAAACGGGATTCGAACCCGCGACCCTCAGCTTGGAAGGCTGATGCTCTACCAACTGAGCTATTCCCGCGTGTGGTCCAAAGAGTGGTGGGGGCGAGTGGATTTGAACCACTGTAGGCGAAAGCCGGCGGGTTTACAGCCCGCTCCCTTTGACCGCTCGGGCACACCCCCGCACTCTAAGGCTGCCAGCCGGAACGAGTGCCCCGGGCTGGCGTTAATCAACAATAAGAAAGAGCGGCTGGTGCTGGTGAAGGGACTTGAACCCCCAGCCGACGGTTTACAAAACCGTTGCTCTACCAATTGAGCTACACCAGCGAAATCGTGACTCGCGCGCCGAACGGCGTGGTCGTCACACTGCCCGGCCGGCTTAACCAGTCCCGCTTGGGGGTCAAGCAGGATGATCGTCTTCGGCAGTCTGCGTCACGGACTTGTAACGAAAACTGAGATCCTTAGCGCTTTTTCCCGCGCAACTGTTTCGGCTCACCGAACAGCTCGTTGCTCAATGCAGGGTTGATCTCGAGGGCTTCGACGGTCACCTCCTCGACGAGCCCGCCGTTGCGCTCCACTCGAACCTGAAACGGCAATACAACGCCTTCCGTCACCGTCCTGTAGTCACGAAACTCAAAAGTCACTCGCCCTCCCCGTGTGACCCAGGTCACCCGGCTCAGCAGACCCGTCGTCTCTTCGAACAGGGCCGCTTCCAGCGGGTTGCTTTGTTCGCCCGCCTTCGGCACCAGCCGTATGTGGGGCGTGCCGACGTGGTTGACCCGACCCGCCGTGGCCAAGTTCTGCCACTCCGAGGCCTCCTTGATGTCGACTGCGAAGCCCAGCGGGATGGACAACAATCCGGTTTCCGGCGCAAACCGGGCCAGCATCTCGGCAGCCTGAAGCGTGTCGCGCTCGCGCACCATTGCATGGGTGGCGACCCAGGCCTTTCCAGCCTCGCCCATCACCACCGTATTGGACACGCCATCGCCTTTGACCATGTCCACTTCGAGTCGGGCTCGTTCCGCGGCCCGGAAATAACGGTGACGAATCCGCCAGTCTTTCTCACCGACCACGGTCCGCGATGTGAAGTCGAAGCGAAGGGAGGTCGTCTTGGCCAGCGTTCGAGCGCCGCCCGAGCGGCCGCCGTGAGCCTTCGCCGCCGATTTCAACACCGCGGACGCCGATGGCAGGCCGCCGCCCGCGGCAGACTCCGCTTCGGGCGCTTCAGGTTGCCCTTCGGGATCGCCAACGGTTGCCACGACCGATCGCTTGTAGCCCAACCCTTCGATGACCCGCACATCGCCGGTGGCAGACGAAAACGACTGGGCTGCAAGCACAGCGCTCTCGCGATCTTCGAACCCGTCGAGCCGCACAACGTACCGCCAGCCGGTGCCGCGGATGAACCGCCGACTGATTCGCATGTGCTCCCCATCCGGACCGTATTCCAGCAGCGCAGCCTCGGCCGTTTCGCGATCGTCGTGCTCGGACAACTCCAAGAAGAACTCCCCCGCGGTTGCGACCGGGCTGAGCCCGAGTGCCACGAGGCCAACTATTGCGAATCGAATTTTCACCGCCCCGTATTACCTTCCCGCTGGCTGCCGGTCCAATCGATCGGCCATCGCCGCGCGCAACTCACCGAGAACTTCGGCGCCCACGGCTTCACCGTCCGCGTCAACCCACGACAGCTGGTCGAGTTGAAACCCCTCGATGACGATTGGAGCCGGCATGAAACTCAAGGCAAACGTGACTGCGGTTGCAACCGCAAGCCATCGAGCGCGGGGCGATGGCGCCGGCTCGGCCGGTACCGGCAAACTCACCCACGCGCCCATCACCACCAACAGCACGGCCCAGAAGGCCCACCCAGTCCACAGAACGCCCGCCACCAACGCGAGTACAAGCAGCACGCGCGAGATGCCACCGGCCCAACGAGGGGCCACCGCATTCACGATGTGACCACCGTCCAGTTGCCCGATCGGCACCAGGTTGATGGCGGTCAACAAGCACCCCACCCACCCCGCGGTTGCCAACGGATCCAGGCTGGCGTAGCGGGATGGAGGCGCATCCAGCATCCAACCACCAAGCAGGTCCATGACCAACGGATTTGCCAAAATCATCAACGGCAGCTCGGTTGGGCCCACGGATGCTCCCGCCCACTCCGAAATCCGCACCATCACAGCGTCCATCGCAGAGGGCTCCGGCACCGGGGCTCGGAGGGCTTCAAGAATGGCCGGGTCCCAGGCCAGCTGCGGCGCCGCATGCTCCACTGTGGCCGGTAACCCCATGGCAATCGCGGCGATCGAAACCGCAAACCCCGCAAGCGGGCCTGCGGCCGCCATCTCCAGCAACGCCGTTCGGGACGGCGGCAGGCTGCGAAGGCGAATCACGGCGCCAAAGGTGCCGAAGGCGGCTGGAAATGGAATGAAATACGGCAGTGAAAGCGCAAACCCGTGCCGACGCGCGACCCAGTAGTGCGCCATCTCGTGGGCGAGCAAGATTGCCATCAGTGCGCCGGCAAACTTCCCAGCCGCAACCGCCGATTCTGGATCGACGAACGGATTTTCCCCCGTCCACTGAAACCCGTACACGGCGAACACGCACCCGAAGGTGGCGACGAACAACAACACGGAGCGCCGCTGTTCGGACTTGAGCTCGGGGAGGTGTCCGGGGTCGCTTTGGTCAGTCAATCTGCTTGACTCGGAGTTCGTATGGACCGGTCTCCGTTCCCGCGCCAACGACAATCACGTAGCGTGCGCCGCCCGCGAGGGTCGTCTCGAGATACGCCTCTTCTTCCGAGTCGCCGCTTTGTCCACCAAGGTTCCGCGTGCGGTCCACGTACGGATCGTCGTTCTCGTCCAGTGTATCGGAATCGATGAAGTCCTCCGCCTCGTACGGGTCGACCTCGGAGAAGTCGCCGCCTGCAAGCGAACACTGCATGACCATCACTTGTTCGAGCAGCGACTGTGGCCGCGGCTCGTCCAGGTCCAGCACCTCGTCGCGGTCCCAGTCGGAGCCGCAGGTCGGCGACGACCATGCGGTATCGGCCATGGAACCCGTATCGGCCCCTTGAACGCGCCCGCACGGGTCAAACCCGGGCGAGACTCCCGACGAACCGGGCTCGTGGCTCAAGAACATTTGGTAGTACAGATATTCCAGCATCGAGGCGGGATACCCAAAATCGTGCCCTTCGTCGCAGTCTCCGCGCCGCGTTCCCGCCACGCTGGGCGAAGGAACGTACTGACTTGGGATGACCGCTGCCCAGACGTCATACGGCGCGAGGTCACCATCGGTGTTTTCGTACCGGCGGTCCACGGTGATCGCGACCGTGACGGTCTCGTCCGCATCCCGATCGGTGAGGTCGAGAAGCCATCGGTCCGTGTCGTAGACGTCCGCCGCCATTTCCTCGCCGCCATCGTTCACCGAGAGCGTCACGCCCGCGGTGGAGATCGTACCGAGGCCAGTGATCGGGCTCCCGTCGTCGCTAAGGGGCGGCAGCGGCATGTTGTTGGCGTCGGTGGCAGAAAACACGTTTTCCACTTTGTAGTCCACGCTCTCGGGGTCGTGCCAACGGATCAAGACGCCCTTCAGGTCGCTCGAGGTGGATTGAATCTCCAAGGTCGCCGCCTCGTACGGGATGTCGGTGACCCGCACAACGTGGGCGCCGTAGCTTCCCGCTACGTACCCATAAAAGGGAATCGCAGCCACGTAAGTGAAGTAGTCGGTGTTACCGAGCAGCACCGCGTTTTCCTCAATCTCGGTCGGGTCTTCGGTGGTCCCTCCGTCGCGGTACATGTTGTTCCCCGCCACGTTGATGCCCCGTTGGTAGCCGTTGGCCCCGAAGTAGTCCCCCGACGACGGCGCGGATGTCGGCGCTTCGATCAGCGTCGGGTCTTTGAACAACGACCAAGTCTCCGTGTCGACAAAGTCTGCGCCGTCCTCGCCCTCCTCACCGGTCACCAGCAAGGCGACCTGCCACGCGACCGCGAGGTCCTTCAGATCTTCTTCGGTGGCCGCTTCAATGTTGCACTTGCCCACAGCATCGGTCTGAACCATGGAGGCGAGGATGTCTTCGCCGTAGGTGTCGACCAGCCATCGGAAGAACAGGTACTGGGCACCGCGCTTGCTGGTGCTGAGAATCGAGTCGTCCTCGTCGCCCGCCTTGCTCGCTGGCGGCGCATCGCCGCCACCATCGGGTGCGCCCGTGTCGCCACCTTCCTCCTCGCATTCTGCATCCTCTTCCTCGCCGTCCGTCAGGCTGTAGAGATGCGGAGCGTCCAAGTAATCCCAAGCATCGTCGTAGAAGATGGCGCCAAACCCAAGCAGGTCGGTGACCACCGCCGCGATGCCTTTGGTGACCCAGCTCTCTTCCGCGTCCGACTCGTTGACCAGCACGTGCTGGTTGTAGGAGACCAGTCCCACCATGCCCTGAACGACGCGCCCGGCAAGGTCCATCCCTGTGTACTCATCCACGGTAACGGAAGACAGGGGATTGAAGTGACCGTATGGGTCGGGCGCGTACACGTAAATCACCTCTTGTTCGTCCGAGCACGGGTTTGCGGTGCTGTCGAAATCATCGAGGTCCGTCTCGGGGTCGGTATAAGACTCGACCAGCGTCTCCCAGTCGTCCTCGTCATCGCTGGTCAGCGACGCCGCGTTGAGGACCGGGGTGATGACGATGCTCACGCGCCCGTTGCCGTCTTCGTCAGAGGGCTCACCGAGCAGGGTCGTGACATTGGGAACGATGTTGGTGTCCACGATGTTGACGATGGTTTCGAGGTCGCAGTTGTCAAAGCCGTGCGCATCGTAGTCCGAAGGCTCGAAGCCCCCGCCTTCCAGGTCATTGCAGTCGTAATAACGGTCGATGGGCACGTCGCCGTCTACCCAGATGGCAGCATCTTCGCCCAGCGCCCAGAGGGTGGCGTCGATGACCTCGCACTCGGTGTCGTCGGTGACGTCGCGACGGACCCGGAACACCCGACGGGCAAGCCCGATGTCCGTCGAGTCAAGTGATGGCGGGGGAACCGGCTCTCCACTGACCGACTTCTCCACAAACTTTGGTTCCCGAACGGGGCCATCGGCCACGATCGAGCCACCCGCTGCCGGCGCGCCACCAACCGCAAAGGAAGGCGGAGGGGGTTCACCACCACCCCCATCGGGTCCACCACCACCCTCGTCAGGGGGACCGCCCTCATCGGGGGGGCCACCCTCATCAGGGGCACCACCCTCATCAGGGGCACCACCCTCATCCGGTGCGGCACCGCCATCGCCCTCTTCCTCATCATCCACTTCGTCGGTTGGAATGTAGCGCAGCGTGTACCCGGCCTCATCCGTCCCGGTGTTCACCAGAACCAGGAAGAACTCCTGGTCTTGATTCGAGTCGCCGGAAAGATCGGTCAGGTCGATCTTCAGGCCGCCATCGCTTTGTTCCGCTTTCTGAGTGTCTCCGGGGTTGTCGAACCCCTGTTCCTCCTCTTCCTCTGCACCGGTGTCCTCGGGCGGGAGTCCAGAATCTTCCGGATCGTCCGGCGGGCCAACGTCCACGTCCGCATCGGTGGGCGCCGGTGCCCCCGAGTCGGTTCCGCCATCATCCGGCGTCACGTAATCCCCGCCGCCCGCGAAGTACGGCTTTGGCGGATCACCGCATCCCGCGCCGACGAGCAGCGTTGCGACCATTGACCAAGACTTCCAAGTGTTCATCGTCTCACCTTTTGCCCGCCCGATTCAGTTCACGCAGGCGCAATCCGTGCTTGGGACGCAGTATAGACCCCAATTGGCCGCTTGCGACAGCCCCATTGTTAGAAACGTGGGCCATCAGCCCCAGCGATCACGCGATGGTAGATCGATTCCAGTTCGCGCGCGCGCGCATCCCACGTGCACGCATCGCGAACGTGTGCCTGCGCGAACGCTCCCAACGTTTCGCGGCGCTGGCGGTCCGCCACCAAGGCATCGATCGCGTTCGCCATGGCCGTCGCATCCCCATTGGGCACTTCAACCACCCCAGGCAGTGGCTGCGCGCTTCCAGCAGCCACAACCGTGGGGAGCCCGAGGCCCAAGAAGTTCAGCAACTTGATCGGGAATCCGCTGCAAACCGTTCGGGGGATCGCAGCAACATCCGCAGCGGCGACCCAAGACTTGACCTCATCAAAGTCTCCGGTCTCGACCAGCTTCAACCGCTCGAGACCGCAATCCTTCCAATCCGAAAGCGGGCTTGCACTGACCATGAGGAGCCCAATGTGCGGAATCCGACGCATGGCGCGCACGAGGACATCGAGGTCTTGATACCGGTCGGGGTTGCCCGCGTATACGACCCAAGGACCGGGCTCAAGGGGCACGTCATGCACGCCCTCCAGTTCGGCAGCATCAATCCCCGGGGGCACCATACTGACCGCATCGCATCCGAGCCGCTTCAGGGTTCGCACCGCGGCTTGGTTGAGCACGACCGAGTGGTCCGCCCGCCGAGGCACCGACCGGTCGAGCCACCGACCCGCCGCTCGTGCGCCGTTCCGCACCCAGGGCCGGTGAAAATAGGTCGGGAGCTCTTCGCCCATGGTGTTGTGCGCGTTGTACACCACCGGAACACCGGTGCGCCGCCGCACCAAGTACGCCGCAATGGGCGCCTCGTAGTTGTGGGCATGGACGACGTCCGCCGGCACCGCCGCGATTCGCGCCGCCAGCGCCACGTCCAGCAGCGGCTTGACCCAATCGGGGCCCGCTCGCATGTTTTCGTATCCGGGAATCCGGGGCGTCCGCACCACTCGATACTCCGGGTCTTCCCGCCCGTCTCCATGGGCGTAACAAACCACCGTCACCTCGTGGCCCCGGCGAGCCAGCGCACGGGCCATCCCCCGAACAAAAACCTGCGACCCTTGGGGGCTGGGAAACGGAAATGCAGCCGCTTGGGTGATCCGCAGGGGTCGGTTCACAGATAGCCCAACCGTTCGAGGCGAGAGCGAAGGGCATCCGCCTCGGCCTCGCTGGCGGTCTTTGGCGGTGTTGCTTGCGCCATCGCTTCCGACGCCACTGGTTGTTCCGAGCCCATCAGCGCGTCCATGATCACGGAGCCGTCCATGTGAGCCGGGATTGCCTCGCCCATCAGGTGCAGCAAAGTGGGCACAACATCCGCCATGCCGGCGTCCACGGTCGCACCCGCGCGCACGCCTTCACCCCACAGCGCGAGCACGCCGTATTGGCGGTGCGTTCCATTCATTCCCAACCCTTTTCCACCGGCGTACTCCGCGGGCGAGAGACGCCGCCACGTCGTTCCTTTGGGCACACGCGCCGATGGCAGCAATGTATAGGTGTATCCATCCCTCTCGTTGAGTTCGATCACGATGTCGGGCGAATCCGTAACGCGGCTGCCTTCGTAGAGATCTTCCCGAAGGTGAACGCGGGCGACCACCTTGTGGCCCTCGACCGTCCAATCGAGCAGCAACCTTTGCAATGCCTCGTACGCCGCCCGGCGCGCCGCCGGATCGGACTCGGGCAGGTTCAGCCGAATGGTGGCCGCGTAGTTCATCTCATCGGAGACGGCCCGCGTGTGTTCCATGTCCAAGTCGCCGTACCGCGACTGGGTCTCCAAGCTCCCCAGAACCGCGCTCGGCACTGCCCGGTACACTTTCCCTTGCAACGAGGACGGAATGCGGGTCGCCGCTGCAGCCCGAAGCTTGCTGGCGAGACCCGAGCCCGATGCAAGCCCGCCCACCGTGACGTCCCGTTTGTACTGCAGCCACCCATGCTGCTCGAGGTAGCGGTTGAGGTACAAGGCATGCACGCCAGCGCCACCGAACCCGTGGTCGGAGACCACCGCCACGTGGTCGGCACCGGCCCGCTCAATCAGCGCACCCAACGCTTCGTCCAACCGTTGGTACACCAACTCGATGGCGGACCGAAGGCGGCTGGATGCCCCGGCCTGATGGCGGGGGCTGTCCTCATCGTGAAACATCCAAAAATGATGGGATACGGTGTCGGATTCGCCAAAGAGCACCATGAACCCGTCCCACCGTTCTTGGGACAGCAACCACTCGGCAATGGCTTGCTTTCGCGGGATTTCCCTGAGCAACGCATCGAGGGCGTCGTCGTGCCACCCGTCACCAATGCGCGACTCCTGAAAATCGGCAAACTTCATGCCCCCGAATCGCTCCTTGATCTCCCGATACAGTCCAGCAGGATGGCAAAAACTGGCATCAATTCCGGTCGAAACGGGCCCATCGAAGCCGCTGATCATGACGCCATCGATGGGTTCCGGCGGCCAGGTTGTGGGCACCGCAATGCTGGCCGCCCTCATCCCGCGATCGCTGAATACGCGCATCCAGGTTGGCACCGCGCGGTGTGTGGAGTTGGTGAACTCCAGCGCCCACTCTCCCGGCGTCTTCCGCACAAAATCAAAAATCCCGTGCCGCCCCGGATTGCAGCCGGTCAACATGCTCGACCATGACGGCAAGGTCATGGGCGGCGTGGTGCTGTTCAACGGGGCGCGAGCCCCCTCCTGAACCAACCGCGCGAGGGTCGGCATGCGGCCTTCGGCCATCAGCCGATCCGCCAACTCCCAGGTTGCCCCATCGAGTCCCACGATGAGGGTTCGCGCACCGCTGTTCGTCAATTGCCTTCCGGGCTGGCACCGGTGGAAACGGGGCCACCGCCAGTCAACTCGTCGCAGTCGCCCTCGATGTATCCCAAGGCGCGCATCCGTTCGCAGTCGTCGGCCGTGATCTCCGCGGTCTGCGATTCAACCTTGACCGCCATTGCGGCTTCGAGTTCGGCCCGGAGTGCGCTCGACAGGTCGGCTTGGACGGCCCCGTTTTTGCCCGCGATGTTGTCTTGCTCGCCGGGGTCGGCGGCCACATTGTACATCTCTTCTGTCTGCAAACCACGGGGGTTTCCTTCGTTGGCTCGGATGTATTTGAATCCGTCTTTTCGAATGCTGGACAACACGTTGCCCTCGAAGTTTTCCTCGGAAAGAACCACCCGCTCGCGGTGATCGATCAGCTCTGCCTTCGTCGGCGCCGGAGGCGCTGCATCCACGTCAACGTCGCCATCCTCGGTCGCCGTCGCGCCCGCTTCGGCACTGGCCGTACCGCCGGTCAACACCGCAAGCGTGTCCTCAAAATCCTCTTCAAACAGGTCGTCGCCCTGCCACTCCATCGGAAGCACCGCACCCCCCAACAGGGCCATTGTCGCGGGCGCGTCCAGCTGCCGAACCTGCCAAGGCACCCGGGTTCCAGCCCATTTGGAATCCGCGAGCTTCACGATGAGCGGAATGTGAATCTGCTCGTCGTACAGCGTCGTTCCGTGCCACCAGCCCCCGTGCTCGAGGAATTCCTCGCCGTGATCAGACGTCAAGACGATCATCGTGTTGTCGTACAGCCCCTCGGCCTTCATCCAGTCGAAGAACTTCCCAAGCTCGGTGTCCATCCAGGTGATTTCCTGCTGGTAGGCCTTTCGGATCGCGCCTTCCAGTTCAGGCGGTGGGAACTCCATCTCGGCACGGCCCACGCCCTCGCCCGTGAAGGGACGCTCAAAGTAGGGGTCATGGGGTTCCATCAGGTGGATGAAACTGAACCACCGACGACCCTGGTTTGCCGTGATGAACTCCTGCGTGTTGCCCAACACCACGTCAGCGGGCTGGTAGTAGTCTTCGACCCGCTTCTTGCCGCCGGTCAGCCGATCCCGAATTTTCCGCACGACGTTGTACATGGACAGCTGGCTGGACGACTCCGTCGCGCCCGCGATGTATTCGGGTGCCTGGTACTCGAAGAAATCAAAGCCTTGGTGGAAGTTGAAACTTCGGGTCACGTTGATGTTGTTGGGCAGACCGGCCGTGATGTACCCCTGGTCCTGCAACAGCTCCGCGATTGTGGTGACCTCGTCGGGCAGCATGGCCACCTTGACGTCGCAGGTGTGCCCGCTCGGAGGCATGGACGTGAACAGCGATGCGGTGCTCGCACGGGTCCATGAAGCCGCCGCATACGCGCGCTCAAACACCACGCCATCGGCAGCCAGGTCATCCATCCGAGGGGATATTGGATCGGGGAAGCCGTACGACCCAAGGTGGTCGGCCCGAAGCGTGTCGACCATGATCAGCAAAATGTTTGGGCGCTCCGCCAACGCCTCGCTCTGTTCCCGCTCGGGCGCCATGCTGGCCGCACGGCTGTTGCCCTCTGGACTGAAGGAAAACACAGCGGTCAGCACGACGAGACCGCCGTACGCCGCAAGGGCGCCGCGAAGGGTCTGCAAGATCTTGAAGGGAGTCTGGGTCAACATGATGCGTCCCAGCCACAAGCCCACCAACCCCACGGTTCCATAGACGCCCAGAATGACGAGCATGCCGTTGGTGGGCACGCCTTGCTCGAGGTACACCGCTTTGTTCACGACATACCGCGTGATCACCAGCCCCAAGCCGCAAAAGATCCCCAGGAACCCGAGCGTGAACACGCGGTCGTCCGCCAAGCGCAGCTTCACCAACGACAAGACCCAGAGGCCGCCGCCGATTCCGATGCCGCCGCACAGACCCAAAATGCCATACAGCACCGTTGCGTAGAGCAACGCACCGTATTCGCCAGTGCTGGCGCCGCCCAGAATGTACATGGCTTCGCTCAGCCCAACCAACGCGCCGGCGATCATTCCGCCTCCAGCGCCAAGTCCGATGTGCTTAATCATTGGGTACCTCGTCTGAATTTGGCCGCCCCGTATCGGATCCGACGACTGAAGTCGACCCCAGCCGCAATTCCGGGCCCATCCGCAACGCCCTTTCACGGATCCAGACCGAAGCGATCCGGCATCAAACCGCCGAATGCGCCAAGCTGCACGGGTGCCGTCGCTTGCCGGAAAAGCAGGATTTTCTTGAGGTTATGATGCTCGCCGTCTACCGTGTGGGCATGCGTCTTCATCTCTCATTGCCGGCGACCGCATTGTTGTTGTCGCCGGTCACCGGGTGTGTCGTCGGGCTTTCTCCCCTGACCGATACGGCGGCGGCACCCGACCCGGATTTTGCGGGATGGGGCGGCGGCACAGGAGAGGCCAGCGACGCCGATGACGCCGATGACGATGGAAACTCTGGCACCGATGGCGAGCCGGACTCCGACGAGCCCAACCCCGGTGAGGACGACCAAGGAGGCGGCCCCTCCGATGACGGCACGGCGGACGATGCCGACACCCCCATCGAGTCCGACCGCATCACCGCCATCGAACCGCAACACGGAAGCACCCTTGGCGGCACCCGCTTGGTCATCTTTGGCGGGCCGTTTGATGCGGGCACCGAAGTCGAAGTCGCCGGGACGCGCGTGGAAATCATCGAAAATACGGGCGCTGCGCTGAGGGTGGCCACCCCCTCTTCCGATGCGGAAGGATGGGCATCGGCGACCGCCAT
>JAYZVA010000030.1:0-5947 GCA_036156175.1 Myxococcota bacterium | reverse complement strand
CAGCCCAAGGTGGGCCAAGTCGCGTCGATGGCGGCAGCGCGCCAAGTCGAACTCGACGAAGACGAGCAGCGCGAACAGGCCCTGAGTTTGCTCTCGGTCTTTGTCGGTGGCGGTTTGTTGGCCGTTGGTTGGGCGTGGGGCGCGTTCTTCCCGAACCAAGCCAGCGTGGGCGCCATCGTGCAGCTGCTGGCCGTCGTCATCGTCTCCTGGCCCGTGTTTCAGCAGGCTGCAGAGGGCTTTGCGGCCAAAGATCCGGGCAGCTACACCGAGCAGCTTGTGGCGCTGGCGATTCTGGCCGCAGTCGTGATCGGCGACTTCATCACCGCTGGAATGGTGCCGCTGCTCATGGAGGTCGGCCACCTGTTGGAGGAGCGGTCGGTCATGGGTGCCCGCGCGGCCATCGAAGGCATCCAAAAGCTTCAGGCGCGGCGTGCAACCGTGATCGACAACGACGGAGAACGGTCGGTCGACCCCGAAGACCTTCAGGTGGGGGACACCATCGTTGTGCGTCCGGGCGAGACCATACCCGCCGATGGGGTGGTCACTCAGGGTGCATCCAGCGTGGACCAGGCCTACATCACCGGCGAGAGCATGCACGAGGACGTTGGACCCGGGAGCCCGGTGTTCGCCGGCACGATCAACCTCGATGGGCTGATTCGTGCCGAAGTCAAAGGGGTCGGGGATGACACCGCGCTCGGACGGGTGATTGCGCTGTTGCAAGAAGCTGAAGACAGCAAAGCGCCCATCACACGCCTTCTCGAGCGCTATGCCGCTGCGTACCTGCCCATCGTGTTGGCCATTGCGGCGATCGTGCTGTTCACCACGGGCGAGGTCGATCGCGCCATCGCCGTCTTGGTGGTGGCGTGCCCGTGCGCGCTCGTGCTGTCGGGTCCTGTGGCGATGGTTGCGGCGCTCGCTGTGGCGTCTCGCTGGGGAATTCTCATCAAGGGATCCAGCTTCCTGGAGCGGGTCAGCGAGGTCGACACGGTGGTGCTCGACAAGACCGGCACGGTGACGCTCGGCACCCTCTCGGTGTTGTCGTTGAACCCCGTTGACGGGGTCGACGAGATGGATCTGTTGGCGACGGCCGGCTGCTGCGGCCACGGGTCGCTGCATCCGGTCTCGCGGGCAGCGGTGGTTGCCGCCCGCAACGCGGGGTTGGAGCCCAAACCGCCCGCGGTGCTCCGGGAAGTGGCCGGACAAGGCGTCGAAGCCGAAGCCGAAGCCGGATTGCTTCGAATGGGTCGCGCCAGCTGGTTGAGCGACAACGGGTTGGATGTCGCACCGTCGAACGCATCGACCGGCATCGCGGTGCACGTTGCCCGCGACGGACAAGTCTTGGGTTGGCTCGAGTTGGCGGATACGCCGCGACCCGAGGCGGCCGAGACCCTTCAGTCGCTTCGGACCTTGGGCGCACAGCGATTGGTCTTGTTGACCGGTGACCGCGAACGCGTCGCGGCGGAGGTCGCCGAGCAGCTTGGATTTGACGATTTCGAGGCCGAGGTGTTGCCGGAGCGAAAGGCGGAACTGGTCGCGGAAGAGCAAGCGGCCGGTCGCCGGGTGATGATGGTCGGCGATGGGGTCAACGATGCCTTGGCGCTTCACAGCGCCGATGTTGGCGTCGCCGTGGGCGCCGTCATCAACGAAGTGGCCTTGGGTGGGGCCGACATTGGGCTGATGGGCAACGACCTGAAGCGGTTGCCGCAGATGGTCGACTTGGCGAACCGGACCCGACACACCATCAACCTGAACGTGTTCGTTGGGGGCGGCTTTTCCATCATGATGCTGACCGCCGCGGCGATTGGCCTGATCAACCCCATGGTGGGCGCGCTGTTGCACAACGGCGGCGCGATTTTTGTCGTGATGAATTCCGCGCGGCTTCTGGTCGATCCGGCGGACGAGGCGACCGCCGGGCCGGATCCGGTGGCCGGCGCCGATGCGGTCCTGGAGTCGCCGTCATGATGCGGTGTCATTTGATCGACACCCAAAATGCGTTCGATTGCCGTTAGACCGCCCACTGAGGAACCGATGCCGTCAATCCATGCCGAGACCGAATCCAAGCACGTGCTTCACGTATGCACATCGTGCAGGCAACCCGGTGAGCCCCGTCAGCCGTTCTACCAGCGGTCGGGCTACAAGTTGCTGCAGGCGCTGAAACAAGCGCTGCAGGACAGCGACTTGGGCGACAAGGTGGAGATTCGCTCCGCCGAATGCCTGAGCGTTTGCCCGCGGCCGTGCGGAATCGCGATCGCGTCGTCGAATTCTTGGACCTACCTCTTTGGCGATCAACGGCCCGAGTCGAGCGTCGAAGGCATCCTTGAATGCCTCGCCACCTACATCAGCAAGGCCGATGGGTGCATGCCGCGCCGGGAGCGTCCCGATGGGCTGCGCGGCAGCATCATGGGTCGTGTGCCGCCGTTTGGAGAAACCAATGCACCTGTCTGAGGGGATCCTGCCGCTCGACCAGGCGCTGGTCTGGAGTGCGATCACGGTCCCGGCGCTCGCTTGGAGCGTGCGCGGCGAGGCCCTTGCCCGGAAGGAGCAACCGTCCTCGGCGGTGCTCATGGCGGGCGCGACGAGCCTGCTGTTTGCGGGAACCCTCATGCCGCTCCCGGTTCCCGTGGTGGGGGCAACCAGCCACATTTGTTTGACCCCATTGCTCGCGTTGATCGTAGGGGTTCGGCGAATCCTTTGGCCCACATTCTTCGTGCTGCTGCTGCACGCCATGTTCTTTGCGCACGGGGGCATCACGACCCTCGGGGTCAACGCCTTGACGTTGGGGTTGGTCGGCCCGCTCGTCACCGTGGGCGCGTGGGGCGCGTTGCAACGCATGGGTGCGAACGGTGCCGTCGGGTTCGGTCTCGCGTGCTTCCTTGGCGGCATGAGCGTGTATGTGACCGATGCGCTGGTCCTTGCGGCGGCGCTGTCCGATACCGCCGAACCGGCCACCACGTTCGGGGTGGTGCTGTTGGGCTTCGCGCCCGTGCAGCTGCCGTTGTCGATCCTTGAAGCGGTGGTGTCCGTGTACATCTTGCGGGCCCTGGTGACGCGGCGCGCCAGCTTGGTTCCACCGGCGCTGCACAACCTTCGCGGGCCGAAGCAAGGCGGAATGGCTGCGCTGGTGGCGCTGGTGTCCTTTGGCGTGTCCGGCTGCGCCTACGAAGGCATCGATGGCACGATCTTCGGTGCGGAAGCCGAGCGTGCGGGGCGCCCGCCGACCGACAGCATCATGGACTTCAGCCAAGGGGAGTTTGGGCTTGCGATGACGATCATCATCCTGTTTGGCCTGGGCTTTGTGGCGGGACGAAGCTGGGAGCGGCTGTCGGATGAGGAGAGCGATGCACTTCCACGCTGACCACGCACTGTTCTTTGAACAACGCCCGTCCATCCGACGCGCGGGGGCCGCGGTGGCGTTGACCGTGGCGGTGCTGGTGGTGAACGCGGGCGCAGACAGCATGGTCGGCTCGCTGATTGGGGCCGGATTCGGTGCCCTGTTGTTGGTGCTGGCGCGGGTTCGCGGCGCCGGTCGCATCGAGCCCGCCATCGCGTGGGTCTTGGCGCTGGTGGGCATCGGACTGGTGGCCGGACTGGGCCTTCGGGCCGATGCCGATGCGCTGTTTCGAACGGGCGCTCGGATCTTTTGCGGCGTGGTGTGGGTTCTCTGGCTCGGGACGGAGGTCGACTGGGCGTCGCTCCGGCAGCTTCTGCTGAAGCTGCGCGTGCCGGAAAGCATCGTGTCCAGTCTGGACCATGCGCTCATGCACGGCGTGCTCACCAAGCGCGAGTGGATTCAGCGGCGCGATGCGGCTCGAAGCCGTCTGGGGACGCGGCGGCTCAGCCTCGGGGTTTGGGCACCGCTGCTGAGCGAGGGCGCGTTTCACGCGTTCACGCGGCTCGAACAAGTGGAAGAAACCGCGACCATTCGCGCCGCGGCCTGCAGCGCTGTCGCCACCAATCGCGCCATTGAGTTCGATGGGGTGAATGTCGATCGCGATGGAACCCGCGTCTTGAGCGACGTGAGCTTGGGGATTGATCGCGGCGAGTGGGTGGTCCTCTGCGGTCCCAGTGGAGCCGGAAAGTCGAGTCTCCTGCGCCTGCTGGCGGGGCTCGACAAACCCACGCAAGGAACGATGAACCGACTGGGCGTCGCGGTGTCGCACGATACCTCGTTGACGGACCGGCTGGACGGGCAGGTGGCGCTTCTGGCGCAGAATCCAGAGCATCATTTTGTCGCGAGCACCGTGGCCGAAGACATCGCCTGGGGCTTGCTGCGGCGCGGTGTCGGTTCCGAGGAAGCCCACCGGCGGTCCGTAGAGGTCGCCAATGATCTCGGGATCGGCCACCTGTTGGCTCGGCCGTGTCACCAGCTCAGCTTTGGTGAACAACGACGGGTGGCGCTCGCGGGTTTGTTGGTCGTGGAGCCCGCATTGCTGCTCCTCGACGAGCCGACTTCTGGTCTCGACCCGGTTGCGGCGCATGAACTCAGCGCATTGGTTGAACGGATGGTGGAGCAATCGGGCGCCACGTGCGTTTGGGCCACCCACGACCTCCACTCGATTCCGCCCCGCACGGAACGCGTGGTGTTGCTGCGGGGAGGGCGCGTCATCTTTGCCGGAGAGCCGAGCATTGGCTTGTCGGACGAATGGCTGGTGAAGGCCGGCCTATCGATTCCCTGATGCGCATTCCGCTCGATTTTCCGGTTGGAGCCCGTCACTTTTCGGCTGAGTTTGTGGACGTCAGGGCGTCACTTCCGAGCCAGAATGGGTCCGCGGAAACGATTTTGTGGGAACGCGTAGCCGTGGCCTCACCACGGGGCTAATCGGTTGATGTGCTGACGTTTTACACCTGCTTCAGGAGCGAACAATGAGTGTTCAAGAAAAAGTACCGGTAACAATTCTGACGGGATTTCTCGGGTCTGGGAAGACCACGTTGCTCAACCGAATTCTGAGCGAAGAGCATGGCAAGCGCATCGCGGTCATCGAGAACGAGTACGGCGAAGTCGGCATCGACCAAGCCCTCGTGATCAACGCCGATGAAGAGATCTTCGAAATGTCCAACGGCTGCATTTGCTGCACGGTCCGGGGCGACTTGATCCGGGTGCTTGGGAACCTGATGAAGCGCCGCGACAAGTTTGACTACGTGCTCGTGGAGACCACGGGGCTTGCGGATCCGGGCCCGGTCGCCCAGACCTTCTTCATGGACGATGAAATCCGAGAAGAGTTCACCCTCGATGGCATCGTGACCCTCGTGGATGCGGCCCACATTGACCAGCAGCTTGGCCGCAGCGACGAGAGCACGGAGCAGATCGCGTTTGCCGATGTGCTGGTGCTGAACAAGACCGACTTGGTCGAAACCGACGGACTCGATGCCTTGGAGGCCCGCCTGCGGGACATGAACCGGATGGCGCGCGTCGTTCGCAGCGAAAAAGCGGACGTTCCCGTGGAGACCGTGCTCAACCTGAGCGCGTTCGATCTCGACCAAGTGCTCGAGCGTCGGCCGACCTTTCTTGAGCCGGAGTACCCGTTTGAGTGGACCGGCGTGTACGCGCTGGAGGCGGGCCGGTACGAGCTGAGCTTGGCCGAGGGGCCGGACCCGGAGATGTCGTTGGTGGCGAAAGCGGACCAGGCATTGGACGACGCGGCGCTTCGTGAGGGAGCCGAATGGTGCGTTCGGCGCTACGCGGAGGCGGCAGACCCAGTCGAGCCCGGGTCCGACATTGCACTCGGCGCGCACGCAAGCCTTCAGCTGCAGGCCGATGGTCGGAAGTCCTTCTTCTTGACGGTGGATGCCCCGGTTCAAGTGGGGCTGTATGCCCAGCACACGGCGGAAGAGTTCGACATGAAGCTCCTGCGTGCCGACGGCACGGAAGTGCCTGCGGGTGTCGAGCGGATCTGGGTTGCCCAGCACGAGCACGACGACGAAGTCGGGTCGTTTGCGATTGAGCGGG